>JAHFDQ010000068.1 GCA_023248915.1 Archangiaceae bacterium
ACCCCCGGCTTGACGCGGACCGGTGACGGTGAGTAAGCATATTCGTATGAATAAAACGCGTAAGCGCGTGACGATTTCAATCGCCGGCAGCCTGCTCGCCGACATCGATCGCTCGGCCCGCGAGCTGCGCGAGTCCAGGAGCGCGGTCATCGAGGGTTGGCTGCGCGAGGGGGTCGAGCAGCGGGCTCGGGTCGAGCTCGACCAGGAAATCGAGCGCTACTACCAAGACCGCCCGGAGCACGAGCGGTTGGAAGGCGAAGTCATGGTGCGCGCGGCGGCGCGGGCCGCCGCGAGGTTGACCTTCGACGACCGGGGGCCGAAGCGGCCTCGCAAGAAGCCCTCGGAGCCGAGGTGATGCCCGAGCGGGGCTACGTTCACTGGGTGCAGTTGGACAAGCGCCGCCCGGCGGTAGTGGTTTCGCCCACCCGCCGCAACGAGCTGGCGTCAGACCTCATCGTAGTCCCCTGCACGACCGTCCAAAGGCCGATGGCCTGGCACGTGCACCTGGGGCGAGGCGAGGGCGGGCTGCCCCGCGCGTCGGTGGCCAAGTGCGAGCAGCTCGTCACCGTGCCGAAAGAGCTGGTCTCGCCGGCCCCGCTCGGGCCGGAGCTTTCCGGACAGCGCATGAGGGAAATCGAGCGGGCCATCATGCGGGCGGTCGGCATCTTCCCGGGCTGAGGCGGCGCCGCCGCGCCTGCTCAATAGTCCATGGCGATGGTGAGCCCGAAGTAGCGCAACAACTCGGCGCGGAACTGGCCGCGCGGGTTCAGGCCGTCGTAGAAGCTGAGGTACGCCCGGAAGGTCATCTGGTCGCGCATCAAGTCGCCCCACTCCACGCCGACCAGCGAGTTCACGCTGGCCAGCCGGGGCGACTCGAGGGGCGTGCCATAGGCGTACTGTTTGCGAAAGAAGACCTCGGTCGCCGCGATGAGGAAGTCGAACGGCAGCCACTTCCGCACGCCCCAGCGCCCCTCCAGCCCCACCTGCCCCTCGTTCTGCGCCCCCTCGAGCAAGACGCCGTGCCGCGGGTCGGCGTCCCAGGCCGAGCCGAGCAGGCGCCGGTAGCCCGCGTAGACCCGGCCGTAGACGGTGCCCGGAAGCTGGGCCCACTCGTCGTCGAGCGCCCAGAATATTTCTGCGGACTCGTAGCTGACGTTCACGCGCCGGAAGTCGGCGAACGCAGGGTCTCCCGCGAACTGCGCGTCGAGCGCGTCGCCCAGGTACTCGTCGCCGACGTGGGCGCTCTCGTGCAACAGCTTCACCCGCCAGGACAGGTGGCTCGTCGCCACGCCCACCTCCGAGAGGAAGGGCAGCCCCCGGCCCATCAGCCCGCCGCCGATGCGGAAGTCGCTGTCGATGACGGCCATCGAGTCGGCGTCGAAGTCGAGCAACATGTGCATGTCGCCGTCGACGAAGAACGAGAAGCCCGGCCGCCAGCGGGTCTGCAGGGGCACCGGCTCTCGGCGCTTCGTCTCGGGGTCGGTCCAGAGGTTGTCGAGGCCGATGACGAAGAACTCCTCGCCGAAGCCCACGTCCCAGAAGGTGTGGGTGCCCGTCGCGGGCGTGGTGAAGCGGGTGGGGCTGGCCCGGTACAGGCGCATGTAGCTGAGGGGCGCGTTGATGTCGGCGAGCGGCGGCAGGAAGTAGCCGTGGTCTTCCAAGAGGTAGGTGCGGCGGGCGCGGTCGTCGGCCGGGGCCAGGCGAAGGACGGCGCCGGCCTCGAGCGGCAGGAGCGCCATCGACAGGGCGACCCAGAGGGCCGCACTCGCGCAGCGCCGGGCAATCACACGGGGTGGTACTTCTCGAGGCACTCGTCGCAGATGCCGTGCGACCAGTCGACCGACAGGTTGGTCGAGAGGTATCGCTCGGGGGCTTCCCACGTGTTGCCTTCGGTGCGAATGCGACGGCAGTGGGCGCAGATGGGGAGAATGCTTCGCATGCGGAGAAGCTCGCCCAGGTCGTCGAGGATGAGCAGCACGAGGTCCTTGCCCTGGTGCCTGAACCCCTTCGCCGTCACAATGAAGAAGGCCTCGGCTTCGCCCTTCACGTGGCTCTGAAACCGCGTCTTGCCGCGAACCAGAGTGCCGGTCTGAAGGCACTTGGTCACCGAGCCTCGGATGATGCACTTGCCGCACGAAGCCGAAGCGCCGCAGCCGCCGAGCGTTTCGATTGAGTGCCGGCAGTGCAAGAGTTCTCCCCCGCGTCGAAGAAGGGTCTCGCCGGTCTCGAGCCCCCCAGTCATGCGGCGAGCCGCGGCGTTCAGGTGGACGATTCTGAGGTCCGCGTCGACGACGAAGATGGCGTTCGGAGCTGCATCGAGCGCGGCCAGTCCAAGCTCGTCGTCCACGGGGCGATTATGGCCTTTTCTTCGGCCGGTTGGGTCGACGTCGCCGATTGGGGCGTGGCGGCGCCGAGCGCGGTGTGGCGAACGCGTGGAGAACGGGCCCCTGACCCTACGTCGCGCGCCGCCGACGGAGCGCGGAGCCGAGCACGAGGGCCAGGGCCCATCCACCCACTGAGTCCGCTCCAGAGGCGCAGCCGCATTGGCCGGTGCTCGTGAGGGGACGGCCTCCGTCGGCCGAAGTACCGCCGTCGCTTGGGCCCTGAGTGCCGCCGTCGCCGGTGCCGCCACCGTCACCGCCGCCACCGCCACCGCCACCGCCGCCACCGCCACCGCCGCCACCGTCCGGCGTGGGCCCTGCCGGATAGCAGGCGGTGGGATCGAAGGTGAGCATGCCCAAGCTGTCCTTCGGCGTCGTCGCGTAGCACCGTTCAGCCGGGTTGGCGTAGGTGTGCCCGCCGGCGTTCGTACCACCCGCCACGTCGGGGCCGATGGGGGGCCATGGTGAGCTGCCGAACCACGCCGGCTGCGCCGCGCGGAAGAACGAGGCCGGCAGCGCGTGGTTCGAATTGCCGGCGGCCCAGGTGGTGGAACCGTCGACGTTGTTGAAGTCACCGTGGATGAACGCGGTGGTGTACGGCAGGCACGGGTTGCCGCACTCGAAGGCCGAGTTGCCGACGTCGCCCAGGCCGCCGTAGCCGAACGAGTAGCCGTAGGCGACCGAGTCGTACGACCGGTTCGCGGGCGAGACCGTCATTGCCTTCTGCGTCATCGGCGTGGACCCGTTGTAATCGTGCAGCGCGGCCATCTCGGTCGACCCGACCACGTCGCCGACGAAGTTCCACGAGCGCACCAGGAAGTCGGCTTGGACGGCGCGATTGGCCTGGATGGCCCACCAGGCGGTCCCCCAGTCGATGGCGCCACGTCCGGTCAGCGGGTTGGCGATTCGCGTAGTGCCACGCAGCCAGTTCCGGAAAGACGTGTTGTGGCTCGAGGAGCCCCAGATGCTGTCGGGGTGAAGCGAAATCGCCGAGTTCCCTTCGAACAGGTTGAACTGAGGGTGGGCGCCGTGGAGCGACAGGTCCCCCAGCACCACGTTGTAGGCGTTCTCGTCGAACGCGCCGGTCGAGTAGTTGTACGCGACCACGTTCCCGGCGGCGCCCCAGTTCAACATGATGGACACGTGGAGCCGCTCGAGGATGTTGTTCTCGACGAGGAAGCCGGTCGTCTTGTGGGCGAGGAAGAGGTCCGAGTCGGACTGCCCGGGCGCGTGGAGGTACGAGCCGGCGAAGTAGCTGTCGCGAATCTCTCCCCGGAACGAGAAGAAGGCGTCGACGTGGTCTCCGTCGGCGTAGTTGACCTCGACCCCCTGAATCCAGCAGTACGCCGTCGCCGTCATCTGGAAGTCCGGGTTCGCGCCGGTGTTGTTCCCGTAGATTTGCAGGTTCTCGACGCCTGCGTACCTGGCGCCGGCGGCGAAGGGCGTTGCCAGCGGCGTCTTGGAGTAGGCGGAGTAGAGCGGGGGCGAGACGCCGAAGGTGCTGCCGCTGACCGAGGTCACCTCGACCAACTGCCCTCGCGCGCGCGTCCCGCTCCAGTTCCCGTCGCACCAGGTGCACGCGCCCTCGTCGCCGTCGATGGAGACGAAGGTCGCGTCATTCAGCTCGGTGATGAGCAGGTAGCTGCCAGCGGTGACGCCCGCCGAGCTCGCCAGCGTGAGCGTGGTGGACCCCGCCGTCGCTCCCGAGGTGATGCCGACCGAGCTGGAGGCGTTGGGCCAGGAACCCGACCCGAAGCTCACCACCGCGCCGGTGCCGTGCGCGTCGAGAATGGTACCCTGCGCTCCGGCGCCTCGAAGCGTTACCTGGCTGGGCACGGTGAGCGAGCCGTTCAGCCGGAACTTCCCGGCCTGTAGAAAGACGACGCCGTTCGCCGCGCACGCGTCGAGCGCCGCCTGAATGCCGGCGGTCGCGTCGTTGGTGCCGTTTCCGAAGGTCGAGGGGGCGAGGGTGGCGCACACGTCGATGCGCTGGGGAATGCCTCCGGGGATTCCGGACTGGGTCCAGTCGATGGCCCGCGACGGGTCGAGAATTCCGGCCCAGAGCTGGGCCTTGGCCGGCAGGGACAGACAGGCGACGAGGAGGGCCGCCCCGGTTCGAAGGCGCATGGTCGGCGATTGTCTCAGTCCGGGCGGGGCCTGCAAGGGGCCGATTCGACCAGCCCCTGCCTCTCACCGCGGCCCGAGCAGGTCCTTGCCGCCCTCGGCGATGAACTGCACGGCGATGGCCGCCAGTACCAGGCCCATCACGCGCTGGAGGATGGCGACTCCCGACGCCTTCAGCGCGCGCTGCACCCAGGTCGCGCCGTTCAGGATGAAGTAGCTGGCCACGAAGGTCAGCACGATTGAGACCAGCACCGGGATTGCGGTGACCACGTGCCGGCCGTGAGACATGAGCACCATCACCGTGGCGATTGAGCCGGGGCCGGACAACAGCGGAATCGCCAGCGGCACCAGCGAGACGTCCTCTTTGGCTTCGCCTTCCTTCTCTTCCTCGGCCGTCGTCTTGGTCGCCGAGGTCTTCGCCCGGAGCATGTCGAGCGCGGTCATCAGCAGCAAGATGCCGCCCGCCACCCGGAACGCCGAGAGCGAAACGCCCAGGACCTTGAACACCACCCCGCCGAAGAGGGCGAAGAAGAACAAGATGCCGCCGCCCGCGATGGACGCGCGCAGCGCCATCGAGCGGACCTTCTTGGGCGAGTCCCGGGCGGTGATGGCGAGGAAGATGGGAACTACGCCGATGGGGTCGACGACGAAGAACACCGCCGGGAGCGCCACCAGGAATATCTGACCGATGTCTTCGAGCATCTAGGCCCTCCACCGCCGTGGCTCGGAACGGGTATGTCACGGATACTGCCAAGTTCGCATGTAGGTTCCGCCGGTACGCCTGGCCAAGTTCTGCCGGGGTCGACGTTGGCAGTATCCGTGACAATCCCGAGGCCCTCGATGGGCCAGGCCGCGTTGCCATCGGGCGCGGGAGAATGCTACGCACCCAAGCCTGGAGAGCGGCATGAAGCTTTGGGCGGTACTGGGCGGTTCGGCCTTGCTGCTCGGCGCGGCGTGCCAACCTTCGCGACCCGACCCGGACGCTGTCACGCTCGTGGACTCGGGCAGCTACTCGGACAGCAACGACGCCGGTCTGGTTGACGGCGGTGTGAGCGACGCGGGAGCAACTGACGGGGGCGCGGCCGACGCGGGCGTGCCTGACGCGGGGAACGTCGACGCGGGCAGCCTGACGGTCGGCGACGATGTCGGTGTCGGCCGGTTTCGCGTGCTCTTCGACAACACCCGGGCGGAACAGTCGGGCAACGCCGATTGGGTCATCGACGATTCCGGGCAGATTCCCGCGCCAGCGAACCCGCAGGCGGAAGCGGACTGGACCGGGGGCTACTCGGCCTGGGGCGTTGCGCTTTCGAAATCGGGCAACTTCGACCTGCAGACCCTGGTCGCGCCGAACACCCTCACCTTCGGCAGCGCCGGCAATCCCCAGGACCTGAAGCACTTCCACGCGTTCGTGCTGCCCGAGCCGAACATCGCCCTGAAGCCGGCCGAGATGACCGCGCTGCTTGAATACGTGAAGGCGGGGGGTGGCCTGTTCTACCTGGGCGATCACGGCAATTCGGACAGGAACGGGGACGGCGTCGACTCGGTCGGAGTCTGGAACCAGCTCGTTTCCGTGAAGGGGAATCCGTTCGGAATCACGTTTGCCGGCGACAACTTCTACCAAGCGCCGGTTCACAACTTAGCGGACGACCCCGCTTCGCCAATCCTGCACGGACCGTTTGGTGACGTCGCGAAGACGACCTTCTTCAACGGCAGCACGCTGAAGCTCGACCCGGTCGCCAACCCAACCGCGCGGCCCGTCTTCTGGAAGAACAGCGCGGTCGGCGGCAACACCAACGTGCTCCTCGCGGTCGCCAGGCTCGGAAGAGGGCGCGTCGCGGTGTTCGGCGATTCCTCGGCGGCCGACGACGGCACCGGCCGCTCGGGCGCCGCGCTTCAGAACGCCTGGGGTGACTCGCAAGGGAACAACGCGGCGCTCTTCCCCAACGTCACCTTCTGGCTCGCGGACCAGCGCTGCACCAACGGCGTGCTCGACCCGGGAGAGGCTGACGTCGACTGCGGTGGCCGGTGCGGAGGTTGCGCCGCGGGCATGCGCTGCGTGGGCAACGCCGACTGCAGCTCGAACACCTGCGCCGCGACGGTTTGTACCGGCTTCACGATTGAACGGGTGGACGCTCCCTGCTCGTACCCGTCGCTCGCCCTCGACGCAGAGGGCCGGCCCCAGGTGGCCTACGGCCGCGACGTGGTGGTCGGCTTTGCCAGCCGGGCGTCGGGGTCGTGGGTGTTGGGCAGCGTGGCCGTGCCGCCCACCACCACGTACTCGTACCTCAAGCCGCGAATGACGCTCGACGCGACCGCGAGCGCGCACGTGCTCTGGACGGAGGGCGGGGCGAACGCGTTCCACGCCACGGCCAGCGGCGCCTCCTGGACGAAGGAATCGGTCGGCGCCTACGAAGAGATTGCGGCGATTGCCTTTGACCCGCAAAAGCGCCTCAACGCGTTGCTCAAGAGCAGCACCTGCAAGGTCGAGCACGCGGTGCGCGCTGGCACCCCGTGGACGGTCACGCCGCTCGACCCGACCGCCTCGAGCTGTGGGAACGAGTCGTTGGCGCTGGACCCGGCTTCGCGGCCCAACGTCGCCTACGGCGTGACGGCTGGAAGCGTGACGACGCCGCGCCTCGCGATTCTGGACACAGGCCTGTGGACCATCGAGCAGCCCACGGTTCCGGGCATTCCTGCCGGCGTCGCGCTCGACGCTTCCGGCAACCCTCACCTGGTGCTCTACGGGACGGGGGTCGACCACGCCTGGAAGAGCGCTGGGGTCTGGACCGTCGAAACGGTGGCGCCGTCAGGCAACCATGCGGTGATCGCCCTCGACGCGAATGGCGCGCCGGTGATTGTGTTCGACGACTACGACTCGGCGACGACGTTGAGCACCGTGTATCTGGCGCGCAAGGTGGCGGGTGCCTGGGACGTGAGGGCCGTGGGAGTGGGGACTGAGCCCTCGCTGGCGCTCGACCCGGCAGGTCAGCCGGTCATCGCGTTCTGCGGCGAGGTGAGCCCTTATCCGCTCCTGGTGGCGCGCTGATTCGCACCTCGGCCTCTACTCGGCTCGTGGACCCGGAAGGGCTGCATGGGGTTGGCCAACGGCTACGCGCTCGACTCGCTGCAGGTCTACTGGTCCTAGCCCGGGGCAACCGTCACGCGCCCGCGTCGCCGAGGGCCAGCACCCGGCGCTGCCAGTCGCGCTCCTGGTTCCGGTCGGCGAACGTGACGGCACCGGCGTCGGCGCGGGCCTCGAGTCGGGCCAGTGTCGCCGGGCTCGCCTCGCCGCCGGTGATGCGCGCCGCCGGAAGCTTGGCCCCGAGGCGGGCGGCGTCGCGCACGGCCCGGGCCGCCGGCTGGTCGCGGTAGACGGGGACTTCGGCGCAGAGCGCGTCGAGCCAGTCGGCCGGGACGCGCACCTCTTCGCCGAGGACGACGCAGACTTGGCGCTGGGCGCGCTCTCCCCGGTGGGCCAGGGACTGCGACGCGTAGGAAGCCGGCGCAAGGTCGAGGCAGGCCCGCAGCGCGTCCAGCACGTCGAAGGGGAAAGGGCCCTTCGGCGACAGCACCACGTCCAGGGTCGCGTACGGGTCAACCGCCAGCCTCGCGGCCACCGCCCGAGCGGCTTCGGTGCGCCGCTGGTAGAAGTCCCTCGCGAAGAGCCACAGCGCGGCGTGCTGGCCGCCCGGCGCCGCCGCCTTTGCCCGGGCCTTGACGTCGGAGTCGTCCAGGTCGAGCCGGAAGACGTCCGGGGTGCCGTCGACATGCGCCGCCTCGACGAGGTGCGGCCGGGGAATTTCGTCCAGGCGGCGGCCCAGGCGCTCTTCGGCACCGGCGAGCGCGCGTTGTAGCGCTTCTTCGTCGAGGGTGGCGGTGCAGAGCACCCGGTAGGGCGGGGCGGCTTCGTACTCCAACCCTTCCCGCTGGGCCGTCCGTCGCAGCGCCGTTCCGGGCAGCACCGACAAAGGGAAGACCTGCGCGTACCTACCGAGGCCGTGCTGCTCGAGGAAGTCCACCGTCCGCATCACGTCGTCCGCGGTGTCTCCCGGCAGGCCGACGATGACGTCGAGCAGCAGGTCCACCCCCTCGGAACAGAGCAGCTTCGCGGCTTCGGCCACCTTCGCCGGGTTTCCGCCCCGTCCCACCCGCTTCAGCGTCTCTACGTTCGTCGTCTGCAGCCCCAACTCCACGCGGGTGAAGCCCGCCTTCGCCAACTGCGCCGCCCTCGCGGCCGTGAGACGTTCGGGCCGCAACTCGGCGAAGAGCGACAGGGCCCTCGACCGGTTGGCCCGGCCTACCGCGTCGAGCAGGGCGTCGAAGTCCGGGCGGTGGTTGAAGGTGGGGTCGAGGAACGACACCTCGCGCGCGCCCCTGTCGGCCAGGGTACGCAACAGCGCCTCGACCCGGTCCGGCGCCAGCAGCCGCAGCCCCGTTTCCGTCCTCGGGTAGTAGCAGTAGGTGCAGCGCGACCGGCAGCCGCGGGCGGCCTCGACGTAGGCCGAGCGGTCGGCTTCCACCGGCAACAGCCCCTCGAGGTACGGCGACGGGTAGCGCTCGAGCGGGAAGCGGCTGGGCCGCTCGGGAACGAAGGCCGACAGCATTCCGCTTGCGCGGGCCGCCACCCCGGCCAGGCCGCTCGCGCCGCGCCCGTCGAGCAGCCTCGCCACGAGCTCGGGCAGGACTTCCTCGCCTTCGCCCGTCACGGCCGCGTCGATTTCCGCGCCCCCGAGCAGCGCATTGTCCGGGCTCACCTCCGGGCCGCCGACGACCACCTTCGTCTTCGGCGAGCGGAGCTTGACCTCGCGCGCCAGGTGCAGGCTGCGCTCGACGTTCCACAGGTACAGCGACAGGCCCACCACGTCCGGCTCGCCGGCCGAGACCGCGTCGGCCAAGAGCGAATCTCCCAGCGCGTCGGTGACGGCCGGGGCCAGCACCTCGACCTCCAGCCGGCGCGCGGCCTCGCTCCGTCTCGCCGCCACGCCCAGGCAGCCGGCCGCCAAGGGGACGTTCCCCGTCGCCGCCAGGGCCGCGGGCGGCGGCACCGGAAGCTGAACGAGCCGCAGCCGGGGCCTAGATGCCCGAGCCACCGTCGAACGAATCGTCGCGGTACTGCGCCGTGCTCACCTTGCTGCCCGGCGCGACGCTGCGGGTGAGCCACACGTTTCCGCCGATGGCCGAGCCCTTGCCCAACGTCACCCGCCCCAGAATCGTGGCGCTGGCGTAGATGACGACGTCGTCCTCGACGATGGGGTGCCGGGGAATTCCCTTGGCCAGCTTTCCGCTGGCGTCGAGCGGGAAGCTCTTCGCCCCCAGCGTCACGCCCTGGTACAGCCGCACCCGGTTGCCGATGACGGCCGTCTCGCCGATGACGACGCCGGTGCCGTGGTCGATGAAGAAGCTCTCGCCGATGGTCGCCCCAGGGTGAATGTCGATGCCGGTGGCGCTGTGGGCGTGCTCAGAGATGATGCGCGGGATGAGCGGCACCTCCAGCCGGTACAGCTCGTGCGCCAGCCGGTGGTTGGTGACCGCGAACAGGCCGGGGTAGCAGAAGATGGCCTCGTCGGTGCTGGTCGCGGCCGGGTCACCCGCGTAGGCCGCCTGAACGTCCAGGGCGAGCAGCCGCCTCACCTCGGGCAGTCGCGAAAGGAACGCCGAGGTGATGCGGCCCGCCCGGGCGTCGCAGTCCATCGCGTCGAGCTCGCCGTTGCAGCCGAGGCACAGGCCCCGCTTCACCTGTTCCTGAAGCGTGCGCAACACCTTCGCCAGCTCGGCCCCGACGTGAAAGTGGTTCGTTTCGGGCGACGACTCGGCCGTGTCAAAGTACCCGGGGAACAGCACCGAGCGCAGCGACTCGACCATGCCCACCAGCGCCGCGCGCGACGGCAAGAGGTGCTCGTGGCACCGGCCCCGCTGCTCGGCCCAGGTCAGGCCACCCTGCGACAGCGCGTCCACCACCTCGGCGAAGCTGGCCGCGGTGCCCTCAGTCTTCTTGGCTTCGGCCACCGTCGGGCTCCTTCAAACGCTAGAAGGGCGCGTCCTCGTCGCCCGGAGGAGGCGGTTCGCCCGACTCGCCGCCGCCGCTGCCCTTCTGCCGCGCGATCTCGGCTTCGATGGCCGCGAGCAGCACCTTCTCCTTGTCGTGGAAGCGCGCCTTGCCCGGGTCGTTCAGGGTGCGGCGGCAGCCGTTGGCGTAGTACTCGAGGTCTTGCTGGCTGGCGCCCGCGATGGGGGCTCCGCGGCTTCGCCCGTAGGGGGGAAACACCATGCCGCCGCCTCCTCCTCCGGCAGCAGTCCGGCGCGGGCTGCCTGCCCCGGCCTTGTCGGGCGTGCCGCCGATGGCGAGGTCGCCCATCGTCAGCGTGAAGCCGTCGCCGCTCTTCACGGCCGTACCCACCCGCACCTGCTCGACGCTGCCGTCGGGGCGCGTCACGGCCACTGTCACCGGGTATCCCTGGTCGCTCATGGGGCGTCGAAATGCACCGTTGTCCGGCGCCTGTCAAACAGGAATGCTCTCGGCCGAACACACCGGGGCTCGCGCCGCGGGTCAGGGGCCGGAAGCCGCGTGCATGTCGAAGTTGAAGATGACCTCGTCTCCGTCGGCGACCTTCACTTCCTTCGTCTGCTTCAGGTACCCGGGCGATTCGACGACCACCTGGTAGCGGCCGCCCGGGACGGTGAGCTGAAACGTGCCGCCCGCCGCCGTCTCGGCGACGACCCTGGCCTCGACGACCGCGAGCGTGGCCTTCAACGGCTTGCCGTCCTTCGCGCGCACCAGGCCCCGAATCGTCGCGGGCGCCCGCGCCTTGTCGCGCAGGAGCACCAGCTCTATGGAAACTTCGTCTCCTTCCGGCACGGAAACGACTTCCTTGCCCTTGGCGAAACCCGCCGCGGTCAGTTTCAGCGCGACCAGCCCGGGGCCGACCTTCTCGAAGACGAAGCGGCCAAAGGCGTCGGTCAGGACAGCGGTGCCCGAGGCCTCGACGGAAACCCCGGGCAGCGGTGCCCGGCCGGTCTTCGTTCCGGGAAGGCCCGACAGGACGAGTCCCGTAAGGCGGCCCGGGCCGGTGCGGCGGACGAGCTTCAGCTCGACCGCCGTCTCTTCCTCGGCGGCGACGTTCACCTCGGTGTCCACGGGCTGGTAGCGAGCCACCGCCGCCTTCAGCCGGACGGTCCCCGGGCCCGCCGCGTCGACGAAGAACTCGCCGCCGGCGCCCGTCGTCACCGGTGCGTGGCCGGAGACTTCGATTGGCTGTCCCGCGACCGCTGCTGCGTCCCCTTCGGCGATCAACCGCCCGCGAAGGGTGCCGGGCCCGGTGGCGGGAGGAAGCTCGACCAGTCGCTGCTCGCCCTTGAGGCTGGCGCGCAACCCCAGGCCCACCCGGTGCGAGGCCTGCGAGAAGCTGCTCGAGCTTCCCGCGCCGCCGTGGAGCTTCGACAGCCCGTACTCGTACTCGAGCGCCGGGCGCCAATCGAGCCCACCGAATTCGATTCTCCCCAAGCCCACCTCCGCGCCGGCCTCGAGCAGCCAGCCACTCACCGGCCCCGCGGGCGAGGCGCCCGTCGCGTACGGCAGCGCGCGGACGTGCAGTCGTGGGCTGACGGGCCCCCGTTCGAAGCCCAGCAGCAACGCGACCGCCGGCCCGTGCTCGCCCATCTCGAAGGCGGCCACGCGGTCGACGGCGATGTCGAGCGTGGGCGCCAGCCCGTACGCGTAGCCGACGTCCGCCTCGACCGACAGCGAGCTGGCGACCCGCGTGCGCGCGGCGATCCCCGCGAAGGCCCGGAGCGCCGAGGCGGGCAGGGCGAGGGGATTGCCGTCGAAGTCATTGCCCAGGAGGCGCAGCCGCTCGTAGCTGCCGTCCACCGCGACGCCGAGCGGCGAGTCCTTGAGGAACCAGGCGCCTGACAGGCGCAGGCGGGTCGGCGCCATTCCCTGCGAGGTGACGGAAAGCTGACCCACCGACTGAGAATCGTCGTGGAACGCCACCGAGTACCCGAGCTCGAACCTGCCTGGCGAGGGTTGCTCGACGAGAGCGGTGCGTGGGGGGCTCGCCTCCGAAGGGACGCACAGGAGGAGCGCCGCGACCTTCGTCAACAGGTCCAGCCCGTGGGGTCGAAATCTCATCGTCGCGGGTCCGGCCGGCAGATTACTTCGCCAAGCCCGTGCCGCCACCGGGCGCTGTAGGTGACTTCACCACAAGGGGCTCTAGGCGTTCGACAGCGCCGCGTGCCGAGAGTCTAATCCCCCCAATGGGCCTTGCCGTCTCGCGCTCGAAAGGGGCGACGCCGCCGCCGGTGGTGTTCCGCGCTTTCCCGCTCGCGTTCACTCTGGCGCTCGCGGGCTGCTCGAACTCGGTCCGGTTTGGCCTCGTGCAGCACTGCCAGGCCACCTCGGACTGTCGGGCAGAGACGCACTGCGAGGAGGAGTTGTGCGTTCGGGACGTGCCGCCCACCAACCTTGCCCGGCCGGTGGTGCTGGGTGCGGCCGTCGATGGCAAGACGTTCTCGACGGACAACGGAACGTGGTCGGGAACGGCCCCGTTCTCCTTCGAGTACCAATGGAACCGGTGCGACGGCGCAGGCAAGAGCTGCCTCGCCCTCGCCGGCGAAACGGGGGCGACCCACCTCTTGGCGTCGGCGGACGTCGGGGCCCGGTTGAACCTCTGGGTGCGGGCCAGCAACAGCGTGGGCGCGGACGAAGCCACGAGTGACGCCAGTAGCGTCGTCGCCGGAACGCCTCCGGTGAACGCCGCGCTGCCGGTGCTGTCGGGGAACGCGTCGGACGGCCTGCCGCTGGCGACTTCCGACGGCACCTGGACAGGCACCGCGCCCATCACCTTCAGCCATCAATGGCGCCGGTGCGACGCCGCGGGCGCGGCGTGCGCCGACATTCCCGGTGCGCAGTCGGCCGGGTACACGCTCTCGCCCGCCGAGGTGGGTGGTACCGTTCGAGCGACGGTGACCGCGGCGAACTCCGCCGGCCAGGCCGCGGCGACGAGCGAGGCTTCCGCGGTGGTGGGCGCCATGGTGCCGCCGGACAGCCTGGGGCCGCCGTCCATCACCGGAACGGCCGCGGTGGGGCAGCCGTTGACGGTGGTGCCGGGCCAGTGGGCGGGCGCTGCTCCGTTGAGCTTCAGCTACCAGTGGCGCCGGTGCGACGCGGCGGGCGCGGCGTGCGCCGACGTGGGAGGTGCCACCGGGACGGCGTACGGGCTGGGCACCGCCGACGTCGGAACGACGCTGCGCGTGGCCGAGACGGCCACCAACCCTGCGGGCGCGGTCACGGCCACCAGCGCGGCGACGGCGGTGGTTTCCGGCGCGGCCCCGGCGAACGTCGCCCCGCCCGCCATCACCGGAACGGCGATTGACGGTCAACTGCTGGCGACCAGTGACGGGACGTGGACGGGCATGACGCCGCTGGCCTTCGGCTACCAATGGCGCCGCTGCGACGCGGCCGGAGCGACGTGCGGCGACGTCGCCGGAGCGACGGCGGCTTCCTACGCGCTGACGGCGGCCGACGTGGGGGCAACGCTTCGCGCAGCCGTCGCCGCTACGAATTCAGTGGGTACGGCGACGGCCACGAGCAGCCCGACGGGTGTGGTCGGCGCGCGGGCTCCGGTCAACACGGGCCTGCCCTCCATTGCCGGCATCGCGACGGACTGGCAGGTGCTGGCGGCGTCCAACGGGACCTGGTCGGGCACAGCGCCGCTGGCCTTCGGCACCCAGTGGCGGCGGTGCGACGCGGCCGGCGCCAATTGCGTGGACATCTCCGGGGCCGGCTCGTCCAGCTACACCCTGGTGGACGCCGACGTCGGCGGGACGGTGCGGGTGGTGGTGACGGCGACAAACGCAGGAGGCTTGGCGTCGGCGACGAGCGCGCAGACGGCGGCAGTGGCCGCGGCGGCTCCGGTGAATGTCGGGCTGCCGACGATTTCGGGCGCGGCGTCGGCGACCGACGGGCAGGTGTTGTCGGCGGGGAACGGCGCGTGGACCGGCACCCCCACCATCGCCTACTCCTACCAGTGGCGGCGGTGCGACGCCGCGGGCGCCAACTGTGTGGACATTGCCGGCGCGACGGCGTCGACCTATGCAGCGGGTCCTTCCGACGTGGGCGGGACGGTTCGGCTGGTGGTGACGGCGACGAATGCGGGGGGCTCGACGTCCGCCACGAGCGCGCAGACGGCGGTGGTGGCCGCGGCGGCCCCGGTCAATACGGCGCTGCCAGTCGTCACCGGGACGGCGACCGACGGGCAGGGGCTGAGCGCCTCGACCGGCACGTGGACCGGCACGCCCACCCTCGGCTACGCCTACCAGTGGCGGCGGTGCGACGCGGCGGGAACCAACTGCGCGGACGTCGCCGGTGCGACGGCGTCGGCTTACACGCTGGTGCCCGCCGACGTGGGCGGGACGGTGCGAGTGGTGGTGACGGCGTCGAATGCGGGAGGCTCGACTCCGGCCACCAGCCCGCAGACGGCAGTCGTGGTCGCTGCGGCTCCGGCGAACACGTCACCGCCCACCGTCACCGGAACGACGACCGACGGCCAGGGGTTGAGCGTCTCGAACGGGACGTGGACCGGCACGCCCACCCTCGGCTACGCCTACCAGTGGCGGCGGTGCGACGCGGCGGGAGCCAACTGCGCGGACATCGCCGGTGCGACGGCGTCGGGCTACGCGCTGGTGCCCGCGGACGTCGGCGGGACGCTGCGGGTGGTGGTGACGGCATCGAATGCGGGGGGCACGGCGTCCGCGACGAGCGCGCAGACGGCAGGAGTCGCCGCCGCGGCGCCGGTGAATACCTCGCTGCCCACCGTGTCCGGAACCCTGACGGCCGGCTCGCTCTTGACGGCGGGAAACGGCACCTGGGCCGGAACGCCCACCCTCGGCTACGCCTACCAGTGGCGACGGTGCGACGCGGCGGGAGCCAACTGCGTGGACATCGCCGGTGCGACGGCGTCGGCCTACACGCTGGTGCCCACCGACGTGGGCGGGACGCTGCGAGTGGTGGTGACGGCGTCGAATGCGGGAG
>JAHFDQ010000396.1 GCA_023248915.1 Archangiaceae bacterium
GGACCGCGACGGCGACGGCATCGTCGACCGGCTGGACAAGTGCCCCGACGTGCCCGGCACCAAGGAAGAACAGGGCTGCCCGAAGAAGTACAAGCTGGTCGTCGTCAAGAAGGACCGCATCGAGATCAAGCAGCAGATCAAGTTCGCGACCGGCTCGGCGAAGATCGTCGGCAAGGACAGCTTCGAGATTATCAGCGAGGTCGCTCAGGCGATGAAGGACAACCCGCAGATCAAGAAGCTGCGCGTCGAAGGCCACACCGACTCGGTCGGCAACGACGCCGCGAACCTGAAGCTGTCGCAGAACCGGGCCAACTCGGTGATGTCGGCGATGATCAAGGGCGGCGTCGACCCGGGCCGCATGGAAGCGGTCGGCTTCGGCGAGACCAAGCCCATCGCGTCCAACGGCACGGCCACCGGGCGCCAGGAAAACCGGCGCACAGAGTTCAACATCACCGAGCAGTAGGCGACTCGGGGCCGCTCAGGGAGCCCGAAGCTTGGCCAGGAGGACGTCATCTCCTCCGGTCGCGGCGAGGGACTGGCCCGCGAAGGAACAGGAAGCGCCGGCGGCGGTGGCTGGCCGGGCGCTGCCCGCCAGGTAGAGGTCCGCGCCGTCCACGGCGAGGGCGCGTCCCTCGGTGTCGCACTCGGGGCCGCCGAACGTCATTCCCCGGTCGGGCGTCAGGGCGTTGCCCTTCAGGGAAAGCAGGAAGGCGTCCGTCTCGCCTCCTGCCGCTTCGAGCAACGAACCTCCGTCGGCCTGAAGCAGCGCGCCTTCGAGCCCGCCGGTAATCCAGACCGTGGGCGAGGACGGCTTGGACAGGTCGAGCGCAAGCCCGCCCACCCAGGCCCGCGCCCCGGGCGCCGGGACGAAGACGTTGAGCGCGTCGATCTGGCCGATGGCCGTCTTCACCCGGGCCACGAAGAGGGTCGAGCGCGTCTGGGTGAACGTGTTGTTCGGCGAGGCATAGAGCTGCCCGACGAACTCGCCGGCGACGAAGGCGGTGTCCGCCCCAAAAGCCACCAGGCGCACCCGCGACTCCGAGGTGCCGCCGTCGGGGAGGCCTGGCACGCTGGCGAGGTCGGTCCGGTTCGCGGAATACCGGGTCGTCACGTCGGCGAGGTACCGGTGCTTGCCCGGGTTGATGGTGCCCGAGGAGATTCCGGTGGGGTTACCCCCGTCCACGAGGAAGCGGCACGGTGCACCCACCGTGGGCCCGGACGTGAACGCCGCCAGCACCCGACCGCCCGCGCCCGCCGCGACGGCCTCGACCGTGACGTCTGTGACGCCGGGGCCGCAGCCGTAGCTGAGCCATTCCTGTCCCGAGAGGTCGCCGGGATCGACCCGGGCGACCACCGGTTCACTGGGGCTCGGCAGGCCCAGCCACACCGAACCGAAGGTGGGGTTGGCCGCGGCGAAGAGCGCCACCCCGTCGTACGCGAGGCCCACGAAGCGGCTCGAGTAGGCGTAGTCGGGGGCGGTGACGCCGAAGGCCCGGTACCGCAGCCCCGCGGGGCCCCAAACGGCAACGAACGGGTCGACTTCGCCGGCCGGCCCGCCGTCCGGCGCGGGAAAGCCGCCCCCGTCGAGGAGGTGGACCTTCGGCGAACCGCCGACGCAGGTTCCGGCCGCCGCGATTCCCCCGTCGATGAAGTCCGCGTGCTCGATGAAGGAAGGGTACGAGTCGTTGGTCGACGCGCAGTCCAGCGCCATTCCGTCGGACAGGCCTCCGTCAGTCGCATAGAGCGCGACGAAGCCCGCGGTGTGGCTCACCGCGAGGACGCGGCCGTCGCCGAGGTCGGCCAGCCCCCCGACCCGGCCGGCCACCAGCAGCCGCGCACCCACCGGGTCGAGGCGGAGGTCGGTGGCGTAGTCGGACCCGAGACTGCCGGACAGCCTCGCCCAGGAGAGCACGAGCGGAGTGCCGAAGCCGACCTGCCTCCCGGCGTCGCTGCCCGTCGCCGGGCCGGCGTCGAGGCAGTCTTCCTGGGCAGAGTGGTTGCGGCAGTACTCGGCGCGCGCGGCCTTCCAGTCCGTGCATCCAACGGCCGCGGTCGCGGCAGCCAGCCCGACAAGCGCGGCGCGGTTCATGGCCAGCTCCAGGTGGCAGAAACGAAGGCGCCGCCGCGAAGCGGCCTGGCGTCGAGGGCCAGGTCCGACTGAGGCGCGCCAACCAGGTACAGGACGGCCGCGGTGGCGAACCCGACGGCGCCCACGCCCAGGAGCGCGACCCCAACGTTCTGTTGGGCGCGGCCATCGAAAATGGTCGAGTCGAGCCGGCCCGGGTCGACCGAGCCTGATGGGGCCGTCAGGGTAGTCTCGACGCCCTTGCTCGAGACGAAGAACCCGGCGCCGACCCCCGCGGCGACCAGCCCGGCGGCCGCCGGAATCCACGCCTTGCCGCGAAGGTTGGCCGGTTCTACGGCGAGCCCCAGCTCGGTGGCGAAGGTCTGGGCGGTGCGCGCGAGCCAGTCAAGGACGGCGTCCTCGCTGTCTACCCGCCCGGAGTACGAGCCCATGGCCGTGCCGTCGCGAGCTCGAACAACCTTGAGCGTCAGCACGTAGCCCGACCCGACCTGGCCCGCGGTGCCGCTGATGACGCCGTCGACCCCCAGGGCGCCGCCCAGCTCGGCCAGGCACGAGCTGGCCTCGTCCGAGCAGCCGAGCAACTGCTTCTGCCGCTCGAGGCCCAGAAGCGCGCCAATCTCGGACTTGGTGGTGACCCGGATGCCGTACCGGTTCAACCTCTGCGCGAAGTACTCGATGAAGAGGTCACCCTTCTTCGAGTCGACGTTCACCGTGGCGAAGCCGGCGGCCGCCAGCTTCGGCGCGACAGGTACGGCCGCGAGCGCGAGGGCGCCCAACACCGGGAGGAGCATCGACCGACCTTATTACGGGCGCGGCGGCCGCGCTGCGGTCGCAGTTCAGGCGCGGCGTGAACTTCGGAATCGGAGAAGCAGCGCGAGCACGAGCGCGACCCCAGCGCCGGCCTGCGAGCATCCACAGGGCCGGGCGCTCGACGGTGTTGGCTACTCGCGCACCCGCGACCCCGCCACGCGGGGCCGGTCGTCCGGTTCGGCCTCGACCGGCGCGATCGGCTCGAGCGAAATCCTCGCCAGGATGGCGTCGTTCTCTTTCGCCGACGTCTGAATCGCGTCCACTCCGGTGAGCAGGTCGTCGAGCTGGTCGCCCAGCTGGTCGGGGCTGGCCATGGTCAAGACCTGGTCGCGCAAAAGGCGCACCGAGTTCTCGATCAGGTTCATCTGCCCGCGCGCGCGCGCAAGGAAGTTCTGAATCTCTTTGATGGTCGCCTGCCGCTGCTCGAGCACCCGCGCGTTCTTCCGGGCAATTTCCTGCACCGCCGGGTCGGTCATCGACTTCTCGATCGACTTCTGCGCTTCAATCGACCGGGCCAGCTCTTTGAAGTCGGTCGCCGACAGGTAGGTTTCTGCCCGGACGCAGGCGGTGGCCAGCGAGACGAAGCTCATGTGCAGTTGGGCCAGCTTGTCGATCTCGGTCTGGAGCAGTATCGCCTTGAAGCTGGGGTTGACCTGCATGTCGCGCTCGATCTCGCGGCGAAGCTCGTCGAGGGCGTGGGCCCGCGCCCACTCGCGCTCGGGCAGGCCGTCGGTCAGCTTCTTCACCCGCTCGCGGTCGGCGATCTCGCGGTCCTTGCGGTCGGCCTCGTTCACCGCCATCTGAAACGGCCTCGCGTCGGGCCCGAACAACAGCCACAGCGCCTCGGCGCCGAGCGCCACCGCCCCCAGCACGTACTCGCCCGTGGCGAAGCTGGCGGTCAAGGCGCCGCCCAGCAACCCCAGGTTGTAGACGTTGAGGAACGCCGCCTTCAGGTAGTTGGGCCTGCCGTCGAGCGCCATGGCCGCTACAGCCCCACCCGGATGTTCCCCTTCACCTGCAGGGAACCCAAGATGTCGAGCAGGTGGTTCTCGAGCTGCTTGAACTCGGGCTTCTGCCGCAACGACGGGTCGCGCTCGGGAAAGTACGGAATCTCGATGCGGTGCAGCACCTTCGCCGGCCGGTGCGACAGCACGAAGACGACGTCGGCCAGGAAGACCGCCTCGGAAATGTCGTGGGTGACGAAGATGACCGTGTTGTCCTGCCTTCGCAGCACGTCGAGGATGAGCGACTGCATGCCCCACCGCGTCTGCGGGTCGAGGGCTCCGAAGGGTTCGTCCATCAGCACCAGGCGCGGCTTGTTCACCAGCGTGCGCGCGATGGCGACCCGCTGCTTCATGCCGCCCGAGAGCTGCTTGGGCAGCGCGTGGGCGAAGTCCTTCAGCCCCACCTGCTCGAGGATTTCCATCGCCTGGCGCGCGCGTTCGGCCTTCGGCACCCCCTGCAGCTCGAGCCCGTACTCGACGTTCCCGAGTACCGTGCGCCAGCCGAAGCTGGTGTAGCTCTGAAACACCATGCCCCGGTCGCGCCCGGTGCCCGACACCGGCTGCCCGTCGATGAGGATTTGGCCCGCCGACGGTTCCATCAGCCCCGAGATGGCCTTCAGAATCGTGCTCTTGCCGCAGCCCGACGGGCCGAGGAACACCAACAGCTCGCCCACCCCGGGCTTGTTGGCCAGGGTCAGGCTGACGTCCTCGACCGCGCTCACCGTCTTGCCCGACCGGTCGGTGTACCCGATGAACAGGTTCTTCAGCTCGAGCTTGGGCAGCGCGCCCGCGGCGAGCTCGTGCTGGGGCGCGGCGGCCACGGCCTCAGGCATCGCTTTCCCTCCACCGGAAGAGCACGCCGTTGACGCCGCGAATCACGAGGTCGGTGAGAAGGCCGATGACGCCCACCACCAAGATGCCGGCGAAGCTCCACGCGGGCTTGGTGTGCTGTTCGGCCAGCCGCAGGATGTAGCCGACACCGTTCTGGGGGTTCACGATCTCGGCGAGGATGATGTACGTCCAGGCGATGGCGTTCATCACCCGGAATGAGTCGAAGATCTGAGGCAGCGCCGCCGGCAATAGCACCGTCCGGATCACCTGGGCCTTGGTGGCCCCCAGCGTGAACGCCGTCTGCACCAGCTCTTCGGGCACCGCCCGGATGGCGTCCACCACCACCGGCAACAGGAACACCACCGTGCCCAGGAACAGGAAGGCAATCTTCTGAGACTCGTCGATGCCGAACCACAAGATGAGCAGCGGAATGAAGGCGGTGATGGGCAGGTAGCGCATCGGCGCCATGATGGGGTCGAAGAACCGGTTCACCGACTCGAACGAGCCCATCATGATGCCGAGCGGCATCGCCACCGCCACCGACAGCCCGAAGGCCTTGGCGATGCGCAGGGCGCTCACCCCCACTGCCTGCAAGAGCTCCTTCTCGAAGATGAGGTAGAGCAGGCTCTTCACCACTTCGTCCGGCGGGGGCAGGAAGAAGTGGGAAACCAGAGGCACCACCTTGTCGCCCCGGGTCACGTTCACGTAGCTGCAGACGCACCAGGCCGCGAAGAGAAGAAGCACCGACGACGCCGACAGCGCCCGCCCGGTGTTCGCCGGAATCGGCGAGCGAATGCCCCAGAGCGAGCTGACGACCTTCGGGCGAGGTGCCGGCACGTCAGGCTCGCCCTACTGCGCGTTCAAGACGACCTTGATGTCGGTGCGGCGGTTGAGCGCCCGGCCGTCCTCGGTCGTGTTCGGCGCCACCGGGTTGCTCGCCCCCTTGCCGACGGCGACAAACCGCTCGGGCGGCACCGCGAAGTTCTTCACCAGGTAGCCCTGCACCGCCTCGGCGCGCTTCTCCGACAGCGTCTTGTTCGCCTGAGCCTGGCCGCGCGAGTCGGTGTTTCCTTCGATCTGCAGGAAGGTGTTGCCGAAGGCGAGCAGCGTGTCGCCCAGCGCGTCGAGCGTGAAGTAGCTGCCGGGCATGATCTCGTCCGACCCGGTGGTGAAGTGAATGGACAGGCTCTTGTTGACGATGGCCCGGTCGGTCACCTTCGGCTTGTCCTTGAACGCGAAGCTG
>JAHFDQ010000069.1 GCA_023248915.1 Archangiaceae bacterium
GGCCACACCTGCTTCGCGCCCGGTTCGGCGAGGACGCCCACCAGGCGCGCGGTGTCGAAGTCAGACCAGGGCAGCGGAACTTCCACCGTCCGGTGCCCGGCCGGGCCCGGATCGACAGGCCAGCGCAGAAGGCCCACCACTTTGCCGCCTTTCTCCGCTACCGCGTAGGCGCTCCAGGTTCCGGCCACCTCTTCCGCGACCTCGAACTCCAGGTCTCCGGCGGCCGTCACCGTCGCCGACGACACCGTCGCGCCCGGCCCGACCCGGTACGGCGCGCCCGTCGATCGCGCGTAGGCGGCAAGGAAGCGGGCCAACTGCGACCGCAGCACGGCGTCGTCGCGGCCCTGGAGCGCCCGCAGCTCCGTCGCCACCGCGACGTCGAACTGGTCGAGCCGGTAGTGCGCGGTGGCCAGCGTGTCGAGGACCGCCGCCTGCTCGGGGCCTTCGGGCGTGCGCTGGGCGGCGGATGTCGCCGCGCGCACCGCCTCGTGCAGCCGAGCGCGCGAAGAATGCGGGTCGACGGCGGTCGCCCACGCCAGCTCGTTCAGCACTCCCGGGCTGGCGCCCTTGTCCTCCGCGAAGGAGGCCACCCGCCGCGTCTGGTCGGTCTCGTCGTCGCGGGCGGCCTGGTTGGCACCGACCGCGAGGCCGGCTGCGCACACCGCCGCGAGCGCTCCAGCGACGAAGGTCCTCCAGCCGTTCGGCCCCGAGCTCAAGGGCAGCCTCGGCACCCGCACCGTGAACAGCCCGGCGATTGCCAGCCCGGCGACGAAGCCCCCCAGGTGTCCCGCCCAATCTATCTGCCGCACCACCATCGGCAGCGCCGAGTTCAACGCCAAGATGACGAGCCACCAGCGCACCGATTGCCGGAAGCCCGTGGGAAAGCCGTGCCAGTACCGGACGTGCACGCAGAGCATCGCGCCCAGCAACCCGAACGCCGCGGTCGAGGCTCCCACCGACGCAGGGGCGTTCATCAGCCACACCGAGGTGGCGGCTCCGGCGAGCGCCGAACCGCAGTACACCGCCAGGTAGCCCGACCGGCCGAGCAGCCGTTCCATCAGCGAGCCCAGGCTGAGGATGGCGGCGGAGTTCAGCAGAATGTGCAGCACCCCGGCGTGGAGGAAGCTCGACGTCACCAGCCGGTAGGTTTCGCCGTGCAACACCAGCGCCCTCGCCCCCGCGCCGAGCCGCAGCAACGCCAGCGGGTCGTCCGGCGCGCCGGCGGCCAGCTCGACGGCGAAGAGCGCCCAGAGCAGCCCCACCGTCGCCTGCGTTGCGTACGGGTGAATCGCCGACGCCTCGCCCGCGGCCCGGGCCCGCTCGTCGGCCGACTGAAGCCGCTCGACGCCGCCCGGCTGGGTCGCCACCTGGCGCCGAATCTCGTCGTGCAATTCGCGCAACTGTCGCGGGTCGACGAACTCGGTGTCGCGCAGCACGACGGTCGCCCGCGCCACCTGCACGAGCAGCAACCGACCCGTCCTGCCCTCGAAGACATGCGCCGATTCCACCTGCCCCCAGGGAAATACCTTTGACGCCCCCCGGTCGAGGGGCAGCCCGAGCCCGTCCTCCCTCAACCACACTTCGCGGGGGCCGACCTTCCGCCGCTCCAGGAGCCCGAACACCAGCGGCCCCACCACCCCTAGTGCCAAAAGGACCAAGAGCAAGGGAAGGTCGGCGCGGTCCTCTCCCCTCACCTCTGAATAGGCGATCACCGCCAGGAGCGGCAGGGCGACCCAGAGCGGACGCGTGAGGCTCGGCGGGCGCAGCGGTTTCAAGGCGATGCGGACTTCCGCCCGTCCGGGCTCTTGCGATTGTGAGGGCGGGTCCACGCGGGGGCGAGCCTAGTTCGGGGCGGGCAGAGGGCGCCTTCCTATTCCCGACCCAACTGAAGCAGCCGGCGGTTGACGCGCGGGGGCTGGCCTGCCGAATATCCCGCCCGCCTTCTCAGGCCGCCAAGGAGCCCGTCATGCCGAGGTCCCCCCGCATCGCCCTCGCCCTGGCGGTTGCCCTGCTCGCCGGCTGCCCGAGGCCCACCGTCCGGCGCGACGCCGGCACCGACTCGGGCTCAGAATCCGCTCCCTCAATCTCGTCCATCGCGCCGGCGCGCGGGCCGACCACCGGCGGCACCCCGGTCACCGTGAACGGCGACAACTTCGCCGCCGGAGCCCGCCTGCTCTTCGGCTCAACTGACGCGACGCAGGTGACGGTGGTCAGCTCGAAGCGCCTCACCGCCAAGACGCCGGCCGCGGCGGCCCCGGGCCCGGTGGACGTCACCGTCATCGCACTCGACGGCCAGACCGCCGCGCTCACAGAAACCTTCGCCTACGAGCCCCCGGCCCCCAAGGCCATCGACCAGGCACTGGTGGTGAATGATCTAGCCGCCGAAGACTCCTCGGGGGCAGACCCCGT
This sequence comes from Archangiaceae bacterium, assembly GCA_023248915.1. Taxonomy (GTDB): domain Bacteria; phylum Myxococcota; class Myxococcia; order Myxococcales; family Myxococcaceae; genus JAHFDQ01. The sequence goes on from JAHFDQ010000069.1 coordinate 2,410, forward strand.
GCTCTTTACCGTGATCTCCGACGTGTCCGTTCCGACGTTGACCGACGCGACCGGCCAGGGGTTGGGTGTCAAGGCACAGGTCGGCTGGGCGACCGCGCTCGCCACCACGCCCCAGGCATCGGGCTTCACGTGGGTCGACACCGCCTACTCTGCCGACGCCGACGGCGCCTCCTCGGCAGACCACGCCCGAGACCGCTACGCCGCCCCGCTCTCGCTCGCCGGAGCCACCGGCGCCCAGACTCAGGTCTACTACTTCGCGGCCCGCTTCTCGCTGGACGACGGCGCCACCTGGACGTTCGCGGACCACGACGGCTCGGCGAACGGCGTCACCCAGGCCCAGGTGCCGAAGCTGTCGGTGTCGCGCCCCCAAATAGGCTGGTGCAAGCTCGGCGGAGAGCAGCCCGCCGCTCCGCCCACCGTGTCGCTGCGCGAGGGCATCTCCGGACCCGAGCTGTACAGCCAGGTGTTTCTCTCGGGCGTCACAGACCAGGCAGGCGCGGGCGCCGGCATCACCGGCCAGCTCGGCGTCGGCCCGGCCGACGCGGGCCCCGAGACCTGGACCACCTGGGTCGACGCCACCTTCAACCGCGACACCGGCAACGGCGCCAACGACGAGCTGAAGGCGACTCTGCCCAACCCCGGCCCCGGCGCCTACGCCTTCGCGTTCCGCACCGCGGTCGCGGCCGGCCCCTACCTCTACTGCGACGCCGACGGCTCGGGGCCGCCCGGCTTCACGTCCGACCAGGCCGGCAGCCTCACCGTGACTCCGCTGCGCATCGACCGGTGCGCCTTGCAGTGGCCCCCGGCCATCGACGCGCGCGTCGGGGTTCCGATTCCGGCCGTGTACGGCCGCGTCTGGGCCCAGTACGTGACCGACCAGCCCGACGCGGGCGCGGGAATCGTCGCCGAGCTGGGCCTCGGCCCGACCGGCGTCGACCCGACCTCCGGCGCCTGGACCTGGACGGCCGCCACCTTCAACACCGACGCCGACGGCACCGCCGCCGACGAGTACGCAGCCACCCTGGCCGCGCCCGCGACCGGCAGCTACGACTACGCCTTCCGGTTCTCCTACCAGACGGGCGCCCCCGTCCTGTGCGACCTAGACGGCAGCGAGACCGGCTACCAGAGCGCCCAGGCCGGCAAGCTGGACTCGAAGCCCCTCGGCATCGACGATTGCCGCTTCCAGGCGCCGGCGGCCGCATCGGCCGTCCCGGGTGGTGCCACCGTGCCGCTCTTCGGCCGCGTCTTCGCCGTGGGCATCACCGACTCACCCGACGCCGGCGCCGGCATCACCGGAGAGGTCGGCTACGGCCCGGTGGGCTCGCTGCCCGACGGCGGAGGCTGGACCTGGGTCGCCGCTTCCTTCGCCTCGGACCAGGACGGCGGCGCCTCTGACGAGTACCAGGCCGCGCTGGCACCCGTCCCCGACGCCGGCACCTTCGATCTCGCCTACCGGTTCTCGTACGCGGGCGCGACGTCCTACTGCGACCTCGACGGCGCCGCCGACGGTTACCAGACGGCCCAGGCCGCGAAGCTGACCATCGCCGCGCCGGCCATCCAAGCTTGCAACCTCCAGTGGGTCAGCAAGAACAGTCTGGCGAGCGGCGATTCGCTGTTCGCGTTCGCGCGCGTCTCGGTGCCGGGCGTCACGGAAGCGGCCGGCCAGGGCGCCGACGTTCGCGCAGAGGCGGGCGTCGGCACGGCGGGCGACAACGCGTCGACGAGCGCCGCCTGGGGTTGGCAAGAGGCCGCCTACTTCGGCGACCCGACCGGCACCGGCCAGGACGAGTACCGCGCCGAGCTTCAACCCGCCTACTCGGGCAACCGGGCGGTCAGCTTCCGCTTCAGCCTCGACGACGGAGCTTCCTGGACCTACTGCGACACCGACGGCTCGGGCAACGGGTACTCGGCCAGCAACCAGTGGGCGATCTCGGTCGGCTGGCACACCGAGTTCGACTGGTGCAACACCCAGTGGCCCTTCACTCTGACCCAGCCGGCGGACGGCGGGAACACCGTCTACGGGCGGCTGAAGAAGTCCGGGCTCACCCCCGACGCCGGCGCGCCCATCGCCGCCTGGCTCGGCTACGGACGGAAGATAGAAGACCCCGGCCTGGCCTGGACCTGGCTGCCGGCAGCCTTCAACGTCGTCGTCGGGTCCGACATGAGCAACGAGTACTCCGCGCCGCTCGCCGGGCCTGACGCAGGCACCTGGCACTACGCGTTCCGCTACGGGTACGCCGACGGCGGCGGAAGCGTCTGCTACGGCGACCTGAACGCCTCGAACCAGGGCGGCTTCTCGGGCGACAACGGCGCGGCCGAGAACCTGGGCGTGGCCACCGTCACGCCCTGACGGGCGGGGAGTTGCCCGGCCCCGGCAAAGGGGCAATCCTCTCCAGCACCTCATGGAGCACCTCGATGAGCAGAGGCTGACCGAGTTCGCCGCCGGAGCGCTGGCGCCCGCGCTCCGCGTCGAGGCGAGCGCCCACCTGGAACGGTGCGCCGCTTGCCGGAAAGTCCTCGACGACCTGAAGGCCGTGGGGCGCGGCAGCACCTTCGTCGGCGGGTCGGCCGACTTGGACACGGTGAAGTCCTCGCCCCACCAGCCCCAGGCCGCGGCCCCCACCTCGCCCGGAGAGACGCTCGCCCGGGGCACCACCCTCGGCCGGTACCTGCTGATCGAGCGGCTCGGGTCGGGCGGCATGGGCGACGTGTTCGTCGCCTTCGACCCTCGCCTCGACCGCAAGGTGGCGCTGAAGCTGTTGCGCGCCGGCCTGTCCGACGCCGGCGAGGCGCGCGCCCGGCTCTTGCGTGAGGCCCAGGCGATGGCGCGCCTGTCCCACCCCAACGTCATCACCGTGCACGACGTCGGCACGTTCGAGGACCGAATCTTCGTCGCCATGGAGTTGGTCGAGGGCGAAACGCTCGGCATGTGGCTGCGCACTCCGCACCCCTGGCACGCGGTGCTCGACGCCTTCGTCGGCGCCGGCCGGGGGCTGGCCGCGGCCCACCGCGCGGGGTTGGTCCACCGCGACTTCAAGCCCGACAACGTGCTCATCGGCCAGGACGACGGAAGGCCGCGCGTGCTCGACTTCGGCCTGGCACGCCAGGTCGAGGCCGCGAACACCGTCGACGACCGGCACGGCGAAGCGGGCGCGGCCCGCGAAACCAGCGGGAAGTCGGAGGTCCCCACTACTCCGCCGGTCGCGAAGAGCGCCCTCGACTCGCCGCTGACCCTCGCCGGCACCATCATGGGCACCCCCGGGTACATGGCGCTCGAGCAACTGAAGGGCCAGCCCATCGACGCGCGCACCGACCAGTTCAGCTTCTGCGTCGCTCTCTTCGAAGCGCTCTTCGGCCATAGGCCCTTCGGAGGCTCGACCTTCGCGGCCCGGATCGCCGCCATCGAGAAGGGCGAACTGCCGCCACCGCCCGAGGGCTCGAAGGTGCCCCCCTGGGTTCGCCAGGTGCTGGCGCGGGGCCTGTCTGCCGCCCCCGAGAAGCGCTTCGCCTCGATGGACGAGTTGCTCACCGCGCTCACCCTCGACCGTCGCCGCGGCCGCAAGCGCCTGCTCACCGCCGCCGCGGCCCTGGCGCTCATCGGGCTGGCCAGCGCGGCGTGGGCCTTCACGACCGGGCGCAGCGCCCACGGCTGCTCGAACGCCGGGAAGAGGCTCGCCGGCGTGTGGGACCCGGCCCGAAAGCGCTCGGCGCACGCGGCCTTCGTCGCCACCGCCCAGCCTTACGCGGAAGACGCCTGGCGCGGCGTCGAGCGGGCGCTCGACGGCTACACTCGCGACTGGGTGGCGGCGAGCACCGCGGCATGCCTTGCCAACCGGGTGCAGGGCACCGATTCGGACGAGGTGTTCGCCCTGAGGACGCTGTGCCTCGAGGACCACCTGAAGGGCGTGAGCGCCCTGGTCGACCTCTACCGGAAGGCCGACGCCGAGGTGGTCGCCAACGCCATCGGGAGCGCGCGCTCGCTCGCCAACGTCAGCGGGTGCGCCGACCTGGCAGCGCTCAACGCGCGGCGGCCGGTCGACGCGGCCACTCGAGACGCCCGCGATGCCGTGCGCGGCAAGCTGATCGACGCCAAGGCGCTGCATGACTCGGGGAAGTACGCCGCCGGTGTCGAGTCCGCCACCGCGGCGCTCGCCGAGGCGACCCGGCTGAACAACAGGGCGCTGGCGGCCGAGGCGGGGCTGCTCTTGGGCAAGCTGCAGGACAAGGCCGGTGCATCGCTGGCCGCCGAAAGCACGCTGTTCGACTCGGCGCTCGCGGCCGAAGCGTCCCGGGAAGACGAGATCTCGGTGCGCGCCTGGGGCCGCCTGGCGGTGGTGACCGGCACCGTGCTGGCCCGCCCCGAGGCCGGCCGCCTGTGGGCCCGCCTCGCCCGCGCGGCCATGGACCGCCTGGGCCCGAACGACACGGTCGAGGCCGAGCTCGAGGGCCAGCTGGGTTCGCTGGACCTGTTCGAGAAGAAGTACGACGAGGCGCTGACCCACTTCGAGCGGTCGCGAGACCTGTGGTTGCGCACCGGGGCGACCGAACCACCCGAGCTGGCCCGGGCCTACAACAACGTCGGTGTGGCCGAGTCGCGACAGGGCCGGCTGGCCGAGGCGCTGGCCAGCTACGAGAAGGCGCTCGAGCTGCAGCGGCACACCTTCGGCGACGAGCACCCCGACGTCGCCAGCTCGATCAACAATCTCGGCGTGCTGAACTTACGCATGGGTGCCTACGACAAGGCCGAGGCCCGTTACCAGGAAGCTCTGGCCATTCGGCTGAAGGCCTTCCCGCCAGACCACCCCGAGATCGCCGGCTCGGAACAGAGCCTGGGCAACCTCTTCTTCCACCGGGGGCTCCTGGACGAGGCGCTGAGCCACCACCAGCGCGCGCTGGCCATTCGCCTGAAGGCCTTCGGGGCCTCCCACCCGTTGGTCGCCGAAACCTTGAACAACCTCGGAGACGTCCTCGACCGACGCGGAGATCACTCGGCGGCGCTCGCCGACTACCAGACGGCGCTCGAGGTGCTCTCGAAGAAGCTCGGGAACAACCACCCGAGCGTGGCGTCTGCGCACGAGAACGTCGGCGTCGCGCTGGAAGGGCTGCATCGACTCGACCGCGCCCAGGGCGAGCTGGACGTGGCGCTGGCCCTGAGGCTGAAGTCGTTGGGGAGCACCCACGCCGACGTCGCACGCACCTACAAGCTGTTGGGCGAGCTGTCGCTCCAACGGGGCCGGCCCGAGCGGGCGCTCGCCGAGCTCGAGAAGGCCCTGGCCATTCGCGAACGGGTGCCGAGCGACTCGGCCGCGCTGTCGGCGGTGCTGGCCGCAGTGGGGCGCGCGCAGCTTTCCCTGAAACAGCCCGCCGCGGCGGTCGCTCCCCTCGAGCGGGCCGTCGGGCTTCGCGAGAAGTCGGGCGACGCGCTCGACCTGGCCGAGGCCCGGTTCCTGCTCGCTCAGGCGCTCGCGGGCGCGAATGACTTGGCACGGGCCACCGCGCTGGCCGGGCAGGCCCGCGACGCCTACGCCGCGGCGGGCCCAGAAGGAAAGGAAACCCTGCAGCGCGTGCAGGCCTGGCTCGCCGGCCACGGGTTGCCCACGGGGCGAGAAACCCCTTAACGACGCGCGCCGGGGCGCGTAAGACACGGGCCCGACATGGCCCGCTCGCCCTCGCTCGCTGCCGCGCTTCTCCTGTTGGCTCTGGCCGCGCACGCCCAGACGCCCGCCGAGAGCCCGACGCCCGTTGCCGAAGACGCCGGGGTGCCGGCCGGTCCGGTCGCCGATGCCGGCTCGTACTCGGTGCACGCCGGCCCCTCGGCTTTAGATGCCGGCCCGCCGCCGTGGACCTACCCGTACGCCTTTCCGACCGAGAAGGCCGCCGCCGTCCGGCGCGACAACGTCGAAACCGAGACACGAGTCCTGGTGGACGCGGCGGGCGCGGGCGCGACCCAGGCGTCCTTGGCTTTGGTGACGGCCACCGCGGCCATCGAGATCTGGCCGCACCGGCACCCGGCCGGCGCCGAAGTGGCCTACCTGCTCGAGGGCGCGGCGCGGGTGCGCGGCCTCGGGCACGCCTGGGTGGACCTGGCGCCCGGCGACGCCGTCTACCTGCCCGCCGGAGTCGCCCACGGGTGGTGGTGGGCGGGCAGCAAGAAGAGGCCGATGAAGCTGCTCTTCCTCTACGCGCCCCCGGGGCCCGAGCGCGCCTTGACCTCGACCGCGGCGAACGACGTCGCGGTACCCGTGCCCGCGGCCGAGCTGAAGAAGCCGGGCCCGCATTCGCCACTTCCGCTGGTGATGGCCGCTTCGGCCGCCAGCACCTTCCCGATCGCTGGCGGCAAGGCCACCGTGCGCATTCTCTTCGACGCGGCGAGCGCTCACGACGGCAGCGCTTACGTGGGCCTGTTGCGCGCCCAGCCGGGCACTTCGGTCGCCGCCCACGCACACGAGAACGAGGCCGAGGTGCTCTACGTCGTGTCGGGCAGGGGGACGATGACGCTCGACGGCGTGCCCGCCGCGGTCGAGCCCGGGCTGGCCCTGCACCTGCCGCCGGGCCACCGGCACACGCTGGACGTACAGCAAGCGCTCGAGGCGGTGCAGTTCTACGCCCCGAGCGGGCCCGAGCAACGCTTCAAGGGTCCGAAGAAGTAGCAGGCGAGGGAGCAGGCAAGTTTCGACCGGCGCCGAAACTGGGGTTAATGTTCGCGCGAAGGGGGTAGCACCGTGACCGAAGCGAAGCACACGATGTTCGCGCAGAAGGCGATCGGCCTGGCCGAGATGTTCCAGTCCCTGTTCGGCGTGAAGCCCGTCGGCGCCACCGTCAAGTACCGGGCCGAGCTGGCGTCCCCGGACGGGCCGTCGACCGGCGGCGGCAAGCAGGCGCTGCAAGCGGTGAAGCTGACGCCCATCGAGGCGGGGACGACGCTCGTCGTCGGCCACGCCAACCAGGTGGACGGCACGGCCGAGCTTCGGACCTACGAGTATCTGACCCGCATGCAGCAGCAGCGGTTCAAGGGCGCCGAGCTGCCCCTCGACCGCCCCTCGTACGACGAGTTCCTCACCCAGTTGAAGAACTTCTTCGCCAACAACCGCATGCGGGTCAACGTGGTGGCCTCACCTCCGGCGCCGGCGGTCGAGGTGCCGGCGGCCCTGGCTCCCAAGGCAAGCGCGAACACGACGCTCTTGTACGTGGCCATCGGAGTTGGCGTAGCGGTGCTCGCGGCGCTGATGGTGCTCATCCTGCGAAGCTAGAAGAGGTCGACCTCGAACCCGGCCAGCACCTGGTCGTTGCGGCCGAAGTACCCGAACGGGCTGAACGCCGGCCCTTCGTACAGCTCGGCGGCGACCCAGACGCGCGCCCGCGAAAGCCCCAGGTACTCGACCTTCGGCGCCAGCGCGAAGGACCGCTGAATGGGCTCGAACGCCGCCCGGAGCGTCAGTTCGAGGCGATCGCCCCACAGCTTGGCGCCGCCCGCGGCGACGAACAGGTGCAGCCAGGCGGTGCGGCCAACCCCCTGCGCGGTGGAAGGCTCGAACAAGAAGAGCAGTTGGTCGGCCGCGACGCCGGGCACCGCCATACCCAGGTAGCTGAGCGAGTAGACGTAGGGCGAGTCCTCGGCCTGGCTGACGCCCACCACCCAGGTGACCGCCGGCTTTTCCACCGGCGCGAAGGCGGCGTCGACGAACGTCTGCGCGGGCGCGTAGGAAACGTCGAAGTCGAGCTCTGACGGCCCCGCCAGCACCGACGCCTCGACCGAGAACAGGTGGCGGCGCGCGTAGGTGCCGGTGAACAGCGCTTCGCCGGCGGCGGCCCGGTTCTGGAGCGACAGGGCCGTCGCCGACTTCACGTCCTGGCCCCGCGCGCTGGCGAGCAGCGCGGACGCCAGCTCGGGGTCGAGGCGCACCTCGGGCAGCTTCTCGGTGGCCCACACCCAGGAAGCGCCGACCTTCGCCCTGCCGGCGGGGGCCAAAAGGCGCACGCCCAGGTCGCCAGCCGCGCCAAAGCTGGCGGGCCGCGCGGTCTCGAGCAGGCGCGCCTGCACCCCCTCTTCCACCGACCGGTCGAGGCGGCGCGGCAGCGCCACCTCGGCCCCCGGCTGGAGCAGCGCCTCGTCCTGGCCGAAGACGTCGTACCGGTCGGGGGTGAAGAACGGAAAGTAGGCGACGGTGAAGGTGGCCTTCCCCACGTCGCCGAGGGCGCGAATCGCGAAGGCCGGCAGCTTCGCGTCCTCCGGGTCGCCCGAGAGCAGGCCCTCGCGCAGATCGCGCGGGTTCAGCGCATCGGCCGGGGCGAAGGCGGCGTTCGCCCCGAAGGCGACCACCTGGTTGCCGACGCGCAGGTCCACCCTTCGCGTGTACAGGTCGACGAAGGCCTCGCCCAGCGAGGGCTCGAATTCGGCGCGGGCCCGGGCGAAGTCGCGCTGGGCCGCGCCGTGCCACCGCAGCCGCCCTTCGACGACGGCCCGCACCGCGTCCGACAGCTTCACGTCCACCCCCAGGTTGACGCGCACCCTCGCCTGGGTGACGTCTTCGGCGTCAGAGTCTGCCGGCGCCGAGTCGAAGCGTGTGTCCACCCCGCCCTGCGCCCTCAGCTTGCCGTACACCTTGGCGACGGGGGCGGACGCGGGCGCCTCGAACGCGTCTAGGCCCGCCCCTGGCGCCTCTGCCCCGGCGACCGCCGGCAGCAGCCAGGCGGCGACCGCGGCGGACCTCATCCGCGCTCCAGCGCCCGCTCGGTGAACGCCTCGTCGCCGAGCGCCGAGTCTTCCAGCTTCAACAGCGCCATCGACGTCTTCGACCCGGTCTGCAGGTTCTCCATCGTCGATTCCGCGGCCACCGTCCTACCCTTCCACTGCTTCAGCTTAAGGGTGCGGTACAGCTTCAGCGGCTTGCCGTCCTTGTCCTGGTACTCGACCTTGAGCGGCACGTAGGTTTCCCGGTCCACGAAGACGGTGACCAAGCCGTAGGGCGAGTCAGCCCCTTCGCCCGCGATGACGATGGCGGCGCGGCCGTCGACCGTCCTGTCTTCCAGGCGCTTCAGGTCCGAGTCCTTGGTGCCGGTGCCGCCGATGTCGGAGTAGCTGAAGTCGGTGTCCATGAACGCCTTGCCCCGGTCGCTCTTGGCCACCTTGCGCACCCTGCGCAGCTTCGGCAGGTACAGGGAAATCTCGTCCGCCTCGCCGTCGGCCTCGACGGTCAGCACCGCGACCCCGGCCACTCCCGGCGGCTGCGAGAACCGGGACAGCGCCCGCGTCTTGCCGGCCACCTTGCGCGACGAGGCGGTCAGCACCTGTTCCTTCGACCGGCCGTCGCGGGTGGTGGTGACCAGCTTCAGCTCGGCGGTCAGGTCGAGCAGGTTGAGCGCGCCGCGGTCACGGCTCTTTCGCGAGATCTCCGCCGCCGACTCGTCGGCGAAGGCCGCGCTCGAGAGCATCGCCGCCGCGCAACAAACCGCCCAGGTGCCCGCCGAAGCCGTCATGCCATTGCCCCTCATCGTGCCGCGCGCGAATCTACCTAAGGAGTCCGCACCGCGGCCCGAAGTTTCGCCTCGACCTGCTTCAGCCGGTCGTCATTCGGGGCCTGGGCCCGGGCTTCCCCGAGCCGGGCCAGGGCGCGGTCGAGGTTGCCGCGCTCGAGCTCGCAGCGGGCGTCCACCTCGAGCGCCGCCGCGCTCCTCGGCGCATAGAGCACCGCCGCCTGCGCCGCCGTGCAGGCCTCTTCAATCTGGCCGGCCTGCAAGAGCGACAGCGCCAGCTGCGTGCGCAGCTCGGCATTTGACGGCTGGGCCCTGACCGCCCCTCCCAGGGCCTCGGCCGCCTCGACCGGTTCGCCCTGGCGCCGCAGCGTCTCGCCGAGCAGCCCCAGCGCCCACTGCGAATTCGGAAACAACAGCGCCCGCGCCCGCGCCTCGCGCAGCGCCCGGGGTTCCTCGAAGCGCATGCCCGCCACCATCTGCTCGACCACGTGGGCGTAGCGGGGGAACGCCGCCGGGTAGCTGAACACCAACTGGTAGACCAGCTCTCCCCGGGGCACGAAATAGGCTACCAGGTGGGTGGTGCCGAAGGGCTCTTCGAAGTCGGCGCGCACCAAGAGCGCGTCGCGCTCGGCCACCTTGGCCGGCACGGGCTTCGCGGCGGTGACCTTCAGCACCTCGGGCCCCAGCACGTCGGGCTTCAGCGATTCGTCGACGAAGCGCCGCGCCAGCTCGGCCGGGTCGGCCGCTTCGCCGGTCTGCACCGCTTCGGCCGCGAAGGTGGCCCGCCCCAGCCCGGGCAGCCCGTTGTAGTAGGCGAGCTGGCCCAGCCGGTTGGCTCCCCTGCGCCAGTCGCGCGGCACCGGCACCGAGATGCCGAAGCCGTCGTCGCGTTCGACCCTGAGCGTCGGAAGCTGGTCGGCGAACATCGCCTGCCCGAAGAGCACGACGAAGACGAGCGCCAGGGACGGCAGGGCCCTCACCGCCGGCGTCCACCAGGCGTGCTCGACGTCGGCAAGCAGGCGGGGCCGCACGAACAGCGCGGTGACCAACCCGGCCCCCAGCCCGCCCAGGTGGGCCCAGTTGTCCACCCCCGCCGAGGTCAGCCCAATCAAGAGCAGGGCAATCACCGTGGGAATGGCCGCCTCGCCCATGACGCGGCGGTACCGCGACGGCAGTATCGAACGGTACTTCAGGCCGAACACCACCAGCCCGCCCAGGCAGCCGTACACCATGCCCGAGGCGCCCAGGCTGACTGCGTCGGAAAGGAAGAGCGACACCGTCATGGTGGCCACCCCCGACACGATGAGCAGCCACACGTAGTCGAGCGATCGGTAGGTGTTCTCGAGCGCGCCCCCCACGTTGAACAGCACGAACATGTTCAACCCGATGTGCAGCGCGTCTCGGTGCAGGAAGTTGGCCGTGAAGATGCGCCAGAACTCGCCGAGGTCGGTCACCAGCGGCCCCACCTTGCCGCCGAACCGAACCATGGCGTCGATGTCCATCGGTCCGTCCCGAATCGACAGGGCGTAGATGGCGACGTTCACCGCGATGAGCGCCGAGGTGATCCACGGAAACCGCAGCACTGAGAAGGTCCGGGCGAAGTGCGCGCGCCTCGGCTCGTGCAGCGCCTTCCAGAGCTCGAGCTCGCAGGCCGGGACGAAGCGCTCACCGGTCACCGCCGGGAAACGGACCAGGCACCCGGGCGCTACCTCGCCCCGCCGAGCGCGCAGCTCGAATTCCCCCAGGTCGAGGTGCTCGTCGCCCGTCTCGGTCCGCAGTGTGAGTGGCTGACCCACCGGGTCTGAATACCACGCAAGAAAACGGCATTCGAAATCCCCTGTCGTTCAGAGGGGATGGGTTGTCCCAGGCGAGCAGTGGGTATAGATTTCGCCTGCGTGCTGAAGCTGGTCATCGAAGACGACGAAGGCCGGAAGACGGTCGTCCCCTTCGTGCGTGAAGAAATCACCATCGGGAGGCAGGAAGGGAACACCATCCGCCTGACCGAGCGGAACGTGTCTCGCCGGCACGCGCGCTTGATGCGGAACAACGGCTCGGTGCTCGTCGAAGACCTGGGCAGCTACAACGGCATCCGCATCAACGGCGAACGCATCAAAGGCCAGGTGCCGGTGGTGGACGGCGACCTCATCCAGATCGGCGATTACGATCTGGCCATTCAGAGCGACGCCGCTCAGGCCGCGCCTCCGCCCGCGCCCAAAGAGCCAGACCGCGACAACGAGGACACGGCCCCCGCTGGCGCCAAGGCCAACGGCACCGCGGCCACGGCCCCCCACGCTGCCGTCACGGCCCCCCCCGCCCCGGCCGCCGGGTCGCCATCGGCATCGCCCAGCCTCCCGGCCGCGCAGTACGCCGAGGCGGCGGCCCCCGCCGACGACGGCGGGTCGATTCCCATCTCGGAATCGGACGAGCCCGAGGAAGCCGCTCCCGAAGACGTGCTCTCGGCCCCCAACGTCGACGCCGACGATGACCGCCGCCAGCCGACGTCGGTCATCCGGGTCGACCAGCTCGAGGCGAGCCGCCCGCGCAAGGCGGTCGACATCGACGCCGCCGAAGCTCCGCGCCTGGTGGTTCTGAACACCGAGCACGCGGGCCGCGAGTTCGCCTGCATCCGGTCCGAGCTGCGGGTCGGCCGCGTCGACGACAACGACATCGCCATCGACCACCGTTCGCTGTCGCGCACCCACGCCAAGATCGTCCGCGAGGACAGCGGCGAGTGGCGCGTCATCGACATGCAGTCGGCCAACGGGCTCACCGTGAACGGCGAGTCGTACGCCAAGGCCACCCTGAAGTCGGGCGACGTCGTCGAGCTGGGCCACGTGAAGCTGAAGTTCGTGGGCGCCGGCGAGACCTTCCAGTTCATCCCCGAGGTCGAAGCGGGCGCGCCGGGCGGAAAGCGCGTGGCGCTGCTCGGCGGGCTGGTGGCCGTTGCCCTAGTGGTCGGCGGAGGCGCGGTGTGGATGCTGAAGGGCGGGCCGACTCCCGCGCCGGAACCGGCGAAGCCGGCGCCTCTGGCCCACGTGGCCGCGGCGACTCCGACGAATCCGACGCCTGCGCCGAGGGTCGAACCGCCCAAACCGCCCGCGCCGGCCGCCGGCCCGACCAACGCGCAGAAGCTCGCCGACGCCAAGACCGCCATCGAGTCGCTCGACTGGGAAAAGGCGGCGACCCTGCTCGAGAGCTGCAAGGCGGACACCGGGGCGATGATTCCCGAGGCGCAGACGCTGCTCACCCAGCTCGAGGCCGAGACCGAGCTCAGGCGAAACCTCGACGAGGCCGAAGCGGCCCTGGGCGAGGGCAGGCTCGAGGAAGCGAACACCTTCCTCAACGACAGCCAGCACACCAAGCTGCTCGGGGCGCGGTACAGCCAGCTCAGGGTCCAGTGGAAGGCCGCGTCGGACAAGCGGCTGGCGCAGCGCCCCGTGCCCACGCCGAAGCCGCCCCCGGCTCAGAGGGTCGCCGCGGCGCCGAAGCCGCCCGCCGTCAACCCGCAGCAAGAGGCGCAGAAGCTCTACGAAGAGGGGCTTCTGCTCGCCCGCTCGAAGCAGCTCAAAGAGGCGCGCACGACGCTCGAGAAGTGCCTGAAGGTCGACCCCACCTTCGCCCTGTGCCACAAGGCGCTCGGA
>JAHFDQ010000397.1 GCA_023248915.1 Archangiaceae bacterium
CTGTGTCACCGCGGCCCGGCAACGCCCGCCGCCGGACGATCAGCCCCGGCTCGACCTGTGGGTGGACGGTTCGGCCGAAGGGCCCGGGCTGGGCACCCGGGCCAGCCCGTTCCGGGCGCTCGAAGGGGCGCTCGAGCAGGGCCGGTCAGGCCCCGCGACGGTGCACCTCGCCACCGGGCTCTATGCCGGGCCGTTCGAGCTGCCGCCGGGGGTCCGCCTCGAGGGAGGCAAGGCCGTGGTGCTCCATGCCGAGGGCGCGGCGGTGCTCCACGCCGCGGGCGCCGCTTCGCTCGACGGCCTGATGGTGCAAGGGGCCGGGGTGGGGCTGGTGGCCGGCGGCGACGTCCAGCTCACCCGGGTGAAGTTCAGCGGCCAGCGCGAGATGGCCATCCGCCTGGAGGCCGGGCGCCTCTCGGCGCGGGACTGCGAGCTGGCGGCCAGCCTGTCGCGAACGCGGGGCCTGGTGGCCGGCGCCGGAACCCGGGCCTCGCTGGTGGGCTGCACTTTCGTGGGGCCATTCGCCCGGGGCCTCGAGGCCGCCGAGGCCGAAGTCGAGGTGCGGGGCGGGCGCTTCGAGGGGCCGGTGGTGGGGCTGCACCAGGTGGGCGGCACCGCCCGGGTCGAGTCGACCGTCTTCTCCGGGGGCCGGGGCCCTGCGATGTTCAGCGCAGCAGGCGGGCTCGTCCTCCGCGGCGTCGCGGTGCTGGGCCACGAGTACGGCCTCCAGACGTCGCGCGGCGCCCGGGTAGACGTCGCCGACTTCGAGTCGATTCGAGCCGAGCGCGCCGCGCTGGCGCTAGAGGACACGACCGGGCGGCTGTCGGGCGTGGTGGCCGTCGAGAGCGGCCCCTTGGGGGCGGTGCAGGCCTTGGGTTCAGACTTGACGGTGGAGCGCCTTCGGATTCACGGTCCGCTCGCTTCGGGAATTCTGGTGCGCAAGGGCCGGTTGGTGCTCGCCGACGCCACTCTCACCGACGTGCGCGGCGAACTGGGCCGGCAGGGCGATGACACGGGCGGAGACGGCGTCGTGGTGCGCGAGGCCGAACTTCGGGCCGAGGGGCTGACCGTCGTGGGCGCTTCGGGCCTGGGGCTGGTGGCGACTGCCGGGGCGCGGGTGCGCCTGGCCGCTGGGCTGTTCGAGGGTTGCCGGCAAGGGGGAATCGCCGTCGACGAGGGAGCCGAGGTCGAGGCGACCTCCGTGCTCGTCCGCCGCACCGCCGCGGCCGGGGCGGTGGTATCGGGGGGCGCGGTGCTGCGAGCCGACCTCCTCACGGTGCTGCAGGCCGCGGGCGGCACGGTCTGGGCGGACTGCGGCCACGGCGCCCGGGTGCTGTTGTCGCGGACGGTGGTCGAGCCCCGTGGCGCTGGAGCGCCCTGCATCAGTCCCTGGACCCGCTGAGGCGGGCCCCTTCGGGGCCGAAAAGCTTGTTATGGTCGCGCGACGCTTGGTTGGCGGCTCGGGAGGTCGTGTTGAAGAACCTGCGCAAGTTGATGTTCGTGCTCCCGAACCTCTTTACCGTCACGTCCATCTTCTGCGGCTTTTACGCGCTCACGCTGGTGTCTGGAGACGCCACGCCCGCGCAGCTCTACCAGGCGGCCCTGGCCATCTTCTTCGCCATCTTCTTCGACGGCTTCGACGGCAGGGTGGCGCGGCTGACGAAGACCCAGAGCCAGTTCGGGGTCGAGCTCGACAGCCTGGCCGACGTCATCTCGTTCGGTGTCGCGCCGGGCATGCTGGTCTACAAGTGGGCGCTGGCGCCGCTGGGCTTCGTCGGGCTGTTCGCGTCGTTCGCCTTCGCCGCCTGCGGAGCGCTGAGGCTGGCGCGGTTCAACGTGCTCGCCCAGCGGTCGCCGCACGGAGGCGCGTCGCGCTTCTTCGTCGGGTTGCCGATACCCCTGGCGGCCGGGGTGGTCATCTCGATGGTCATCGCGGAGTACGGCGCCGCCGCGCAGCCGGTGCCCCCCGCGGCCCGGGTGCCCATCTTGATTGCGACCGTCTTCCTGTCGCTCTTGATGGTCTCGACGGTGCGCTACCGCACCTTCAAGGACCTGCGCCTGTCCCGGAAGTCGGCGATGGTCTTCATGTCCGTCATCGCCGCCGGAGTGCTCATAGCGACTCAACTGCACCCGGCCTATGTCCTGGTGGCCTACTTCGGCGCCTACCTCGTGCTCGGCCTGGTCGAGTCCGGCTTTCTGCTGGGCAGCCACCTGGTGAAGAAGCGCGCCGCGCCGACCGCGGGCCCGTCGATTCCGTCGGCCGCCGGGGTGGGCGACGAAGACGAGGCGGACGACGAAGACGAGGACGACGCCGAAGTCGACGAGCAGGAGTACCTGTAGCCGGCAGCCCGCGAACGGGTACACTCCGCGCCCCTGTGCACATCGAGGTCCTCTGTACCGGAGACGAGCTGCTCACGGGCCTGATCCCCGACACCAACAGCCCCCTCTTCATGGACCGGGTGTTTCGCCGGCTCGGGCAGAAGGTCGAGCGCGCGACGGTCGTGGGCGACGTGCGCGAGGACATCACCCGCGAACTGCGCGAGCTGGCCGGGCGCTGCGACGCCGTGCTGGTTTCCGGGGGCCTCGGGCCGACCTCCGACGACCTGACGGCCGAGTGCGCCGCCACCGCCGCGGGAGTTCCGCTGGTCGAAGACGCGCATGCGCTCGAGTGGCTGCGCGCGCGCTTCGCTCAATACGGTCGGCCGCTCACCGCCAACAACGCGAAGCAGGCGCTGGTTCCAGCCGGTGCCCAGACGGTGCGCAACCCGGTCGGCACCGCCCCGATGATTCTGCAGCGCGTGGGCGACTGCACCTTCTACTTCGTCCCCGGCGTACCGAGGGAATACCGGCACCTGGTCGAGCACGAGGTGATGCCCCGGCTCGCCGAGCAGGTGGGCCGGCTACCCGGCCGGGTGTTTCGCGCGTTCCGGGTGCTGAAGACGGTGGGGTTGCCCGAGTCGCAGCTCGACGCGCTGGTCGAGCCCTTCCGGGCGGCTCATTCAAGGGTGACGTTCGGCTTTCGCACCGACGCCCCTGAGAACCACCTGAAGCTCCTGGCTGAGGGGGCGTCGCAGGGCGAGGCCGACGCAGCCCTGGCCGCTGCTGTTGCGGCGTGCCGCCCGGCGCTGGCCGAGTGGTTCTTCGGGGCCGACGAGCTGACCTTCGCCGAAGCGGTGGGGGCGCGTCTGCAAGAGACCGGCACCAGCGTCGCGGTGGCCGAGAGCTGCACCGGCGGGTTGTGCTCGGAGATGCTGACCCGGGTGCCCGGCGCGAGCCTCTGGTTTCAGGCCGGGGCCGTGGTGTACCAGGAGTCCATGAAGCAGCAGTGGGTGAAGGTGAGCGCGGCCACGCTCGCGTCGCGCGGCGCGGTTTCCGCCGAGACGGCGCTCGAGATGGCCAGCGGCGCGCGCAGCGAGTGCCGGGCGAGCTACGGGCTCGCGGTGACCGGCTACGCGGGCCCGGCGGGCGGCACCGAAGAAGACCCGGTGGGCACCTTTTACTGCGCCCTCGCGGGGCCGGGCGGCACCCAAGTGCAGCGAGGCCGCGCCGAGGGCGACCGCGACCGGGTACGGCGCTTCGCCGCTTACCGCGCGCTCGAACTGCTCTGGCGCGCAACCCGAGGGTCGACATGAGCCGAAAGTCGAAGGCGAACCCGCTGGGAACTGCGGGCGCCGAAGGGAAGGCCACCGGCGCTGCGCAGGCGACCGAGGCCGAGGCCGGCGCCGCCGAATCGACGGGGCCCGGAGCGCGGGTGGCCGGGTCGGCCTGGGCGGCGGTGCGCATCTGGACGCAGGCCTACCGGGTCGAGCTCGCGCTGTTCGTGGTGACGTACGGGGTGCTCGCCTCGTTCAGCTCGCAGCGCTTCCTCCGCCAGAGCGCGGCTCCGCACTTCGTCTACCAGGCAAAGGCCTGGCTCGACGGGCGCACCGACCTCGACTTCGAAACCCTGTACTCCGCGATGGGCCGGAATACACCCCAGCACCCCATCCTCGAGGACTGGGCCTGCGTGCGCGACGACGGGGCGGGGCGGAAAGAACGCTGCGAGGGCGACGTTCGCCCGACCGACCGCTGGTACTCGAGCTTCCCCTGGTTTCCGGCGCTGTTGATGGTGCCGTTCGTCGCGGTGAACGGGTACCAGCTCAACGACACCTCGTTCGGTGTCGGAGCAGCCGCCCTGGCCATCGTGGCCTTCTACTCGCTGTTGCGCCGCCTGGCCCGAGACCACGAAGCCGAGCGGACCTTCGCCGAGAACGCGGCGCTGGCCGTGTTGCTGGCCTTCGGGACGCTCTTCTTCTACTGCGCGATTCGGGGAGAGGTGTGGTTCTCGGCCGAGGTGATGGGGGTGGGGCTCACCTGCCTGTACCTGAGGAACGCCCTGGGAGCGCGCCGGCCGCTCGTGGCCGGGCTGTTCTACTCGATGGCCGTGCTCACGCGCGCTCCGCTCATGTTCACCGGGTTGTTCTTCGTGCTCGAGTGCCTGGCGCCCGGGCCCAGCGGTCGGCTGGCGCAGTTGACCGCGCCCGGGCCCGACCTGAAACCGCGGCTGCGCAAGCTCGCGCTGTTCGGCCTGGGGGCGGCGCCGCTGGCCGTGAGCGCAGCGCTCTACAACAAGGTGCGGTTCGGCGCCTTCGCCGAGTTCGGCCACCGGTTCTTCTACTGGAACCGCGTCAACGCCGACATCGACCAGTTCGGGCTGTTCAGCTCGAAATACCTTGGGCGCAACCTGGACGCTGCCCTCTTCAAGCTGCCGCAGGTGAGCTTGAACCCCTTGCGGTTCTCGTACGATCCGCACGGAATGTCGCTGCTGGTCACGCTCCCGCTGCTGGTGTTCCTGCTCGTTCCGAAGCGACGGCCCCGACTCCATTGGCCGCTGTGGGCCACCGTGGCGGTCACCGCGCTGCCCGGCCTCTTCTACCAGAACGACGGTTACATGCAGTTCGGCTTCCGATTCAGCCTGGACTACCTGCCGTACCTGTTGCTCCTCTTCTTCGTCGGCGGTTGGCCCTTGCGCAACCGGTGGGTGCTGGCCGCCTCGACGCTCGGAGTCCTCGTCGCATTCTGGGGGGCAGTCGCCTTCCGCGGCTACACCGAGCTCGTCCGCAGCTGGTAGCCAGGAGGGCGGAAGCGCGGTCCGCCACGCCGGAGAGTTGGCCGGACGCCGGAGGCCGGCAGCCTCCGCTCCTGGAAAGCGTCGAAGAGACTATGAGGCGGGTTCGCTCGCCGCCTGCATCGGACGGCGCCTCGCCCGGAAGGAGCGGAGGGTTCCTCCTCCTCGCCGGCGCGGGCGGGACGTCGAGTTGATTCCCAGCCGAAGAGGGCTGCTCGCAGTAGGTCGAGCAGTGGGCACCGGCGCGAGGCAGATTCCCTCGGCTCCCGGAATGTCCGTATCGAACGTCTCGGGCCGCATCGAGACCTCGATGCGGTCCGATTCGTCCATCACGATCTGTGCGTTCGGGCCGCAACCGGCAAGGGCCAGCACGGCGAGAACGGCAGGCCGGCTCACGCGGCGGCCTCGACGGGAGGTTGGGCGACGGCCCCCGTGGGCGAGGCGAGAACGGTGGCAGTCAGTTCTTCCAGCGCGGCCGGGTGCTCGCGGAGCCAGTCGATGGCCCGCTCGCGTCCCTGGCCCATCTGCTCGCCCTTCAGCGAGAAGTAGCTGCCGGACTTCTCGATGAGCCCCAGCTGAGAACCCAGGTCGAGCACCTCGCCGCACCGGTTGATGCCGGCGCCGTAGAGGATGTCGAACTCGGCCTCGCGGAAGGGCGGGGCGACCTTGTTCTTGACCACCTTCACCTTCGCGCGGGTTCCGATGACGGTCTCGCCTTCCTTGATGTTTCCGGCGCGCCGAATCTCGCAGCGGACCGAGGAGTAGAACTTGAGCGCGTGGCCGCCGGTCGTGGTCTCGGGGTTGCCGAACACCACGCCAATCTTCATGCGAATCTGATTGATGAAGATGATGCAGGTTCCC
>JAHFDQ010000398.1 GCA_023248915.1 Archangiaceae bacterium
GCGCCCGGGGAAGACCAGGTCCTTCGCCAGGCCCAGCCCCACCAGCCGGGGCAGCCGCCAGGTGCCGCCCGCGGCCGGGTACACGCCCAGCGTAGTCTCGGGCAGGCCGACCTTGGCCGACTTCGAGGCCACCCGGAGGTCGCAGGCGAGCGCCAGCTCGAGCCCGCCGCCCAGGGCGTAGCCGTCGATGGCGGCCACCGTCGGCCGGGGGAAGTCGTCCAGCCGCTGCAACAAGCCCGCGGTGATGGAAAAGAACGCCTCGCGGTGGGTGCGGTCGCGCAGTTCGGCGATGTCGGCGCCGCCCGCGAAGGCCTTGCCGCCGGCGCCCGAGAGCACCACCACCCTCAGCTCGTCGTTCGCGGCCCAGGCCTCGAAGAGCGCGGTCAGCTCGCGCGCCATCTCGGCGTTGATGGCGTTGCGGACTTCCGGCCGATTCAGCTCGATGTGGCCGATTCCGCCACGCACCGAGCAGGTCAGGGTGCTCATACCCCTGCTTGTTAGTCAAAAGCAGGGGGGTTGGGAACTTTCAGGCCGGCCGGTGCTACAGGCCGGTCGCACCCTCGAAGTCGTGGGCGCAGTCCATCGGGTAGAGCACGAAGGTGTATTTCGCGTTGCCGCCGTCGGCCGCGGCGCCCAGGGTGCCCGGTACGTAACCCGCGACCTGGTGCAGGTAGCAGGCCGAGAGGTTGGTGCCGCCGTCCTCGCAAGGAGCGTGGGTGTACGAGTCCCACACGCCCGAGATGCCGTTGGGGAACGCGACGCTGCCTCCGTCGAGCGCCACCGCGCGGTAGTCGCACCGGGGAGTGCCGCCGTCCAGGGTGACGCCGTACGTCCGGTAGTCGTCCACCAGGATTCCGCCGGTCACCTCGAAGCCGAAGTGCACGGTGTCGCCGGCCAGGCCGCTGACGCGCTTGAGCGCCACCGGGTTCGGGTCGGTGACGACGAGCGGGCCGGGAACGTGGACTCGGGCGCCCGAGAATTCGCGGTTGGCCAGCACCCGGCCGCCGTCGGAGTTGCCGAAGCCGGTCGGAGCCTCGACGTCCACCAGCGGGGGGCTCTGGGTGCCGGTCTTCGTGATGACCAGCGGCGCCGCGTTCGACGCCACCATGCCGTACTGGCTGACGATCTCGTAGCGGTAGCCGGACCGGTCGTCGAACTTGGACGAGGTGTAGAAGTAGCCGTCGATGGTGAGCACGTCGCCCGGCACCGGCTGGAAGTTGGTCGGCAGGTCGGTGCAGTACTTGTCCACCCAGATGCCGCTCGACGGGTCGGCCGGGTCGACCACCCAGAACTCGGCGTACCAGCCCGGCGGAGAGGCCCCGGTGCAGGCCGCGCTGCCGCCCGCCTTGTTGTAGTCGACCACCGTCACCACCACGCCATCGACCCGGACGTGATCCTTGAAGGTGGCCTGCTTCACCTGGGCGATCGTCTTGGTCGCGATTCCGCCGTCGCTGCCGCCGCCGCCACCCGAACCGCCGTCGCCGCCTCCGCCGTCACCAGGGTTGCAGGCGCCGACGCAGGCGAACCCCGAGTCGTGGGGGCCGGCGTCGTTGGTCTGCCGGGCTGGGCCGCATGCGGCGATGAGGGTGCCAAGGACTGCGACAGCTCCGAAGAGCGAAAAGCGGGAGCTCATCTTCCTTCTCCTGTGGATTTTCAGGCCGCGGGCTTCTAGAAGCCCAGGCCACCGGCCGTGACGCGCGGCAGCTTATACGCGCGGGCGGTACCAGCAGCAAGGAGGCCACCTATGCGGGCGATCGCCTTCAGGAAACACGGCGACGAGAGCGTTCTCGAGGCCTGCGAATTACCCGAACCGACGCTGTCCGCGCGGGGCGTGCTCGTCCGGGTCAAGGCCGTGGCGCTGAACCACCTCGACGTCTGGGTGCGAAGGGGCTGGCCGGGGTTGAAGCTCGCCCTACCCCACGTGCTGGGCAGCGACGTGGCGGGCGTCGTCGACCGGGTGGGCGCCGAGGTGGACGACCTGGCGCCGGGGACGGAAGTGCTGGTCAACCCGGGCCTGTCCTGCGGCGCCTGCGAGCCGTGCCTCGCCGGCAGAGACAACCTTTGCCGCCACTACGGCATCATCGGAGAGACCGCCCCGGGCGGGTATGCCGAATTCGTGCACATGGCGCGGCAGAACATTCTGCCCAAGCCCAAGGCCCTGTCCTTCGAGCAGGCAGCCTGCCTGCCGCTCACCTTCCTGACCTCGTGGACCATGCTGGTCGAGCGCGCGAAGCTGCGCCCCGGCGAGACGGTGCTGGTGCACGCCGCGGGCTCGGGGGTCGGCTGCGCCGCGGTGCAGATCGCCAAGGTGCTCGGCGCGACCGTCATCGTCACCGCCTCGACCGACGAGAAGCTGGCCCGCGCCGCGGCGCTCGGCGCCGACCACGGCATCAACTACGCGAAGGCGGACTTCGTCGCCGAGGTGAAGCGGCTCACCGACAAGCGCGGCGTCGACGTGGTGGTCGAGCACACCGGAGTCACCACCTTCGAGAAGAGCATCGCCTGCCTGACCCGGGGCGGGCGGCTGGTCATCTGCGGGGCCAGCTCGGGCTTCGACGCCCACCTCGACTTGAGGGTGCTCTTCTACAAGGGGCTGTCGCTGCTCGGCTCGACCATGGGCTCGAAGGCCGAGCTGTTTCAGGTGCTGAAGCTGGTGGAAGAGGGCCGGCTGAAGCCGGTGCTCGACCGGGTGCTGCCGCTCGACCAGGCCGCCCTTGCCCACCGGCTGCTCGAGAACCGCTCGCAGTTCGGCAAAGTCGTGCTGGTCCCTTGACGCGAGGTTCACCATGCAGGAAGCGCTCATCATCGACGCGGTGCGCACGCCCACCGGCAAGTTCCGCGGGGCCCTGAAAGACGTCCGGCCGGACGACCTGGCCGCGATCGCCCTGAAGGCGTTGCTTGCGCGCAGCGGCGTCCCCGCCGAGCGGGTGGACGACGTCTACCTGGGCTGCGCCAACCAGGCGGGGGAAGACGCCCGCAACGTGGCGCGCATGGCGGTGCTGCTGGCCGGCTGGCCGCAGACGGTGCCGGCGGCCACGGTGAACCGGCTGTGCGGCAGCGGCCTCGAGGCGGTCCTGCAAGGCTGCCGGATGATTCGGCTCGGCGAGGCCGACGTGGTGGTGGCCGGCGGCGTCGAGTCGATGACGCGCGCGCCGTGGTCTGTGCCCAAGCCGGCCGACGGCTTCCCCAGCGGCAAGTGGGAAGGCTTCGACACCTCGCTGGGCTGGCGCTACCCCAACCCGAAGCTGGCGGCGATCTTCCCCTTGGAACAGATGGGCGAGACCGCCGAGAACCTCGCCGAAGAGCGGAAGATCTCGCGCGGCGACCAGGACGAGTTCGCGCTGGGGTCGCACCGAAAGGCCGTCGCGGCAATGAATGAAGGCCGGTTCAAGGACGAGCTGGTGCCGGTCGAGATTCCGCAGCGAAAAGGGCCGCCGGTCGTCGTCTCGGAAGACGAAGGGCCCCGCGCCGACACCACGCTCGAGAAGCTGGCCGCGCTGAAGCCGGCGTTCCGCGAGGGCGGCACGGTGACGGCCGGCAACGCGTCGACGCTGAACGACGGCGCGTCGGCGGTGCTCCTGATGAGCGAGCGCGCGGCGAAGGAATTCGGAAAGAAGCCCCTGGCCCGCTTCGCCGGTTCGGGCACCGCGGGCGTCGACCCGCGCATCATGGGCATCGGCCCGGTGCCGGCGACGAGGAAGGCGCTGGCGGCGGCGGGCTGGTCGGTGGGGCAGCTCGACCTCGTCGAGCTGAACGAGGCCTTCGCGGCGCAGTCCTTGGCCTGCGTCCGCGAGCTGGGGCTCGACCCCGGCCGGGTGAACGTCAACGGCGGCGCCATCGCCTTGGGCCACCCGCTGGGCTCGAGCGGTTCGCGGCTCGTCGCCACGCTGGTGCACGAGCTGAAGCGCCGGAAGGCGAAGCGCGGGCTGGTCACCCTGTGCATCGGCGTCGGGCAGGGCATCGCCCTCGCCGTCGAGCTGGCGTGACGCACCGGTTTCTGGAAGGGCTGCGACCGACAGTCCACATCGCGCACCGCGGGGGAGCCGAGCTCGCCCCGGAGAACACTCTCGTCGCCTTCCGGAGCGCCGTCGAGCGGTGGCGGACGCAGATGCTCGAGCTCGACGTGCACGCCACGCGCGACGGCGAGCTGGTGGTGGCGCACGACGCGACGGTCGACCGCTGCACCGACGGAACGGGGCCGGTGGCCGGGTTCGACTGGACCGGGCTCGCGAAGCTCGACGCCGGGTACCGGTTCAGCCCGGGCGGAGCAGAAAGTTCCGTCCACCCCGAGCGCAGCGAGGCGCAGTCGAGGGGTGGCCCTGTCTGCTCGGGCCGGACGGAAGTGGGTCCGACGGCGCACCCCTTCCGCGGCCAGGGGGTGCGCATTCCCCGGCTGGTCGAGGTGCTGCGCGCCTTCCCTGACCTGCGGCTGAACATCGAGCTGAAGGCGGCCGGCCTCGAGGTCGCCTTCGCGTCGCTCGTGCGCGGCGAGCGCGCCTTCAACCGGGTCTGCGTGGGCAGCGAGGACGACGGCGTGGCCGCCCGGCTGCATCAGGCCCTTCCCGAGGCCTGCCACTTCTACCCTCGCGACGCGCTGGCGGCGTTCGTCATCGCCGTGAAGGGCCACGAACCGCCGCCCCTCGACGACCGATTCACGGTGCTCGACATGCCGCTGGAGTTCCAGGGCATGCGACTGTTCGACGCGGAGTTTCGCGACGCGGCGGCGGCGTGCGGCCGGTGGGTGAACCTCTGGACCATCGACGACGCCGCCGAGATGCGCCGGCTCATCGCCGAGGGGGCCGGAGGCATCATGACCGACCGGCCCGATCTCCTCCGCGCCGAGCTCGATCGAACCTGAGCCCCCCGGCGCGCGACGACCGGCCCCGGGGCGGTGCTGTTACAAATGTTCCAGAGAAAGCTCGGCGCCGGGGACCTGCGCCTGGCTTGGGAGTCGGGGTCCCCTTCTCAGGAACATTTGTAACGAGATCGACCGGGGCGGCGAGCGAATGCTGGGCCCGAGGGCACGAGAATCTCGTCGGCGTGCATCGTTCTACAGGCGGGACGTGCTCGACCGGCGAATGTGAGTCAGGGCAGCAAGATTCGACCTGGGGCGTTGCTGGCCCCGGTTTGAGTGTGGCAGGAGTTGCAGTCGCCGCTGGTCACCGTCGCGGACATTGCGCGCTCTCGACCGGAATAGGTCACCTTCACGCGGAAGGGGGTAGCCACCGCGGTCGTCGAGGAGAAATTGCCGACGCTGTTGGGCGACAGGGTGAGCAGCGTGCTGCCCGCCACGCTCATCACCACCACCTTGACTCCGGAGGGCAGGGTCGCGTTGCAGTCGTTCGGCTCGTGGGCCGAGGGGTAGACGGTGCCCGCGACCGCGAACTGAGGCCTCGAGAGACTCTGAGAGTGGCAGGCGACGCAGGCGACGCCCGGGTGCATGAGGGTCGAGCGAAGGTTGCCGAGAAACCAGTACGAATTGCTCGTGCATTTGGCCGGCGCCGCGAATGGATCAACGCCGGCATCGACCGGGCCCGCATCGACGGAGCCGCAGGTGCCGACCGGATATCCGGCGGCGATGAACTGGTCGAAGGGCGCAACCTCGGAAGCGGCGGGAAGGCCAGCCGGTGGCATCGGGGCGGTGGAGTCCCTCATCCTGTCGGCCGAGAGCTGAGCGTTAGTCTTCGCCGGGTTGCTGGGCGAAGGGTGGACGAGGTCCTCGTAGGCAGTCAACGCCATGGGCGCTCCGGCAGATGGGTGCGCGCCGTGGCAGCTCGCGCAGCGGTTGGTCAGCACCGCCCGAAGGTCGCAGGGAAGGCCGCTCGAGCCTCCGTCCCCGTAGCTGATGGTTCCGCCACCACCGCCACCGCCGCCACCACTGCCGCCGCCGCCGCCACCGCCGCCGCCACCGCCACCGCCGCCACCACTGCCGCCGCCACCGCCGCCGCCGCC
>JAHFDQ010000399.1 GCA_023248915.1 Archangiaceae bacterium
GGCTGGACAGCCAGTCGTCCGCTGTGCGGGCCAGCTCGCGCACCCTCTCGGGAGTGAGTGAGTTCAAGAAGTCGACCGCGTCGCGGCTGATGCGCACCAGCTCGCGGTAGAGCTGCGGCACGAGCAGGAGAATCGCCAGGTACACGCCCGTGAAGAAGAGAGCGTAGATGGTGAGAATGGCGACCCACCGAGGGACGTGGCTTGCGCGCACCCGGATTCGGGTGATCCGTGAGACCAGCGGCGCCACCAGATAGGCGATGAGGCCCGCCGCGGCGAACGGCAAGAGCACTCCGGCGAAGACGACGCCCACCAGCGCCAACGCGGCCCACAGCGCGGCCAGCAAGAAGAGGCGCTGGCGCCCCTCGGAAAGGCCGCGCTCGGGCGACGTCATCGGGCGCCTTATGGCAGATGCGTTGACCCACCGCAAAGAGCATTGCTAGAAGACCGGGTCCCGATGCCGCGCCTCGCGTCAATCGCTGCCGTTTTCGCCGGGGTCGCCCTGTGCGGGTGCCCCGAGGTTACGAAGGCCCCGCCTCCCGCCGACGCGGGCCCGCTCGATTTCGTCGGCCGGTCTTGCAACGTCGACGCGGAGTGCGGCGTCTTGCGCTGCGACACCGTGCGTCGCCAGTGCATCTGTCTGTCTGACGATAGCTGCGCGAGCGGCGACCCGGGCGCCACGCCCCTGTACTGCAACAACTACACGGGGCTGTGCGTTTCCGAGATCGCCGGCTGCAAGTATGACAACGAGTGCCTCGACGCGTCCGGCCAGCGCGACCTCACCCAGTACTGCGATTCGTCGGTGCGCGCCTGCCGGCCCTTGAAGGGCTTCTGCGCTCCCTGCGGCGGCGACGGCGAGTGCGGCGGCGACGCCGACAACTGCCTCCTCGATTCCAACCTGGGCAAGAGCTACTGCTCCAAGGCCTGCAACGTCACCACCGACTGCCCGCGCGGCGCCGAGTGCAGCATCATCAACAACCAGAAGCAGTGCTGGCCGGCGCCGAACCCGCTCGACCCGGGCAAGCCGGCGACCTGCACCTCTTTCCGGGGCTGCACGCCCGATTCGCTGCAGACGTGCAGCACCAACGCGGACTGCGCCGACATCGGCAGCCAGCGGTGCGACCCGGCCAAGGGCAAGTGCATCGCCATCGAGCAGGTCTGCCCGTTCGGCACGGTGTGCGACCCCCGCTCGAAGATCTGCGTGGCCGAGTGCTCGGCCGACGCCGACTGCGGCGACCCTTCCTTGCGCTGCACCAACCGGGTGTGCGAGCCCATCGGCGAGTGCGCCACCGACGCCCAGTGCCCCGCCAACAAGGTGTGCAGCGTGCCCCCGGGGCAGACCGCGGGCCAGTGCCTGCCGTTTTGCACCGGCGACGCCGACTGCCCCATCGGCAACGTCTGCCAGAAGCAGGGCGACCGGTACCACTGCGTGGCGGGGTGCGGGACGAAGTCGAGTTGCCCCATCGAGCAGCGGTGCAGCGCCACCTCGAGGACGTGCGAAGGGCCGGTGGTGGGCAGCATCCGCACCTGCCAGGCCTCGGTGGCCTGCAACACCTGCGAGCTGTGCAACCTGACGAAGCTCGAGTGCTTCTCGGCGAAGGGCACCTACCCGCACTGCGGCCCCTGCCAGGGAGCCACCGACTGCACCGGCGGCGCGTGCGTGCAGATGGACGACGGCAAGTCGTACTGCGCGAAGTACTGCGGCACGGGGCAGGAGTGCCCGCAAGGGTTCGTCTGCACCTCCATCGGCTCGGCGGGGCAGTCGGCGTGCGTGCCGTCTGACCGCCAGTGCCTGAACAAGTGCCCGTAGCGGGCGACGGAGAGTCCCCTGACGGCCGCGCGCGCGATGGTGCCCCTGGCGATGTTCCTCCTCGCGGGCTGCTCGCCCGTGGCAGAGGGCCGCAAAGAGCAGTGCGCCAACTCGGTGGACGACGACGGCGACGGCCGCACCGACTGCGAAGACCCGGTCTGCTGGACTGACGCTGTCTGCCAGGGCAGCGACGCGGGCCAGTACGGGTTCTGCGCAAAGTGCGGCCAGCACTGCGTGAAGCCCCAGGACTGCTTCGCGAACGGCTGGGACGACGCGCCGCTGCCTCAGTGCATCGGCACCATGTGCACCGCGCTGCTCGAGGGCATCGAGCTTCGCGTCGAGTTGGACACCTCGGCCTGGAACGGCACCGGCCAGCCGGTGAAGACGTGGAGCACCCGCTTCGTGCTGAAGACTGCGCTCGACCTGACCCCGGTCGACTGCGCCACGCTGAAGGCGCTGGCGACCTCGACCGCTGGCACCGACGCCGACCAGATTGAGAGGTCGAACCGCTTCAACTTCCTCGCCTACGACGTCACCCCCATCTCACAGTTCGCCTCGCCCCTGACGCAGCCCTTCCTCCACGTGGGCACAGGGTCGGACTTCATCATCTGGACCGAGCTCTGGAGCGGCCCGCGCGACTCGAACACCAAGCTGCCCACCGGCATCCGCTGGGGCACCGGCTGCACCGAGACCGGGCCCGCGGTCGAGCCCGTCAAGACCGAGCAGACCTGGCCGTCGACGGGAGTGCCCACGTCCACCAGCCGGACCATCAAGCTGGTGATGCCGCCGCCGTAGGGCTCGGAGCCGTTCCGCGAATTGCCCGTGGCGTCGCCTTGCATGTCGACCCGAAGCGCCGCAAAGTCTCGCGTCGCCGAACCCGGGCAGTTAGAAGCGGGCCGGCGCTCCGCCGCGCCCAATCGACAGGAGACAAACCATGCCCAACGTCAGTCGCAACCTCAGCCCCGTTTCTGCGCCGTCCGCGCCGGCCACGCAGGCCGTCGACCTCCGCCACTTTGCGCCCACGGGCGTGTCGCTCTTGCGTGACGGCGGCACCATCCTCGTCAAGGGCAATCTGAACCGGTCGCTGGTCGCCGACGTGCGGCTCGACGGCGCAATCAACTCGCCCACCCGCGGCAAGTTCTTCGTCGCGTCGCACATGTGGAACAAGAGCTCAGGCCCCGAGCACGCGATGACGAAGGCCGAGATGAAGCAACTGAAGGCGTCGATGACGAAGTTCCTCTCGACCGTGCGGCTAGACCGGTCCACGGGCCAGGCCTACGGCACCTTCATGCAGAGGCTGGACGACGCGCTGGGCGCCACTCCGGCGAAGCCCGCCAAGGTGACCGCGGCCACCACCCAGCGGCTGCTCCAGTCCACCAATCGAGCGATCGCCGGCGGCCACCTGAAGTGGCGCAACGGAATGCCGCTCGGGGAGCGCATGGTCGAGGTGCCGCTCTTCACCGAGCGCCACCCGGACGGCTATTCCTACTCGGCGATGGTGCCGGTCGGCGCCCTGGCGCCGTCGGCCCCGGTGTCCGACCCCAACAAGGCCACCTCGTTCTTCATCAAGCGGACGGGCGGCTTCGCGGGTTCGACCACCTACGCCGGGCCGGTCAAGGTGGCGAAGTAGCCGGGGCGTGCCCAGAACTTGCGTGGTTCGGTTGGTAGTGTGAGCGGCCTTCGAGCATGGCCAACCCGGTAGGAGGCTGCCGTGGTCGGAGGGCGGATAGAGGCGCCCCATATCGACGACGCTGGCACGCGCAGCCAGCCTTCGGGGGAACGCCCGGGTTAGGGACATTCGGTTCAAGCAGGGCTTGGTGCGCCTCATCCTTTTTCGGGGTGTTCACAGGCGAGGCCGCCTGGGCCGTATTGCCGCCCGCTCACGTCTACTACGCGGTGGGACAGAGCACCGCCAACGACCTTCGCAGCGGCACCACGCTGACTTTCAGCTCGCCTCAGACTGACCCTCGCCTGGGCGTCGGGTGCCGGGTGTCGTACGGGACGTCCAACGTCTGCTACCTCGCTGGGAAGTTGGCGCCGAAGACTTGGTCGTGCGTCGCGGCCAAGGGCGCGCCGCCGCTGGCGGCCGCCGCCGGCACGGTCGTCACTTCCATCCGGCACGCCTTCGCGTCGCTCTCGTCGGCGATGACCGGCGCCTCGGCGGCCTCGTACCTCGGCACCGCGGACCTGGTGGCCGGGAACTTCGTCCTGAACGTCCCCTGCTACTACACCGGGCCCGACGTGACGCCGGCAGCCATCGGGCCCTTCACCACGGGGCCGGCGAACTACGTCCGCGTCTACACGCCCACCGACAGTTTCACCGAGTGCAACCAGAACCAGCCCCCCGGTTCCGAATGCAGGTGCCCGACTACCAGAGGTGACGCTCAGAGCACGGACGGCCGGCGGCGCGGACGAGAAGACCTTCACGGTGCAGGTGGAGTGCGGCGGAGACCTCTGGTTCAACACCGAGTGCGGCTGCCATGCCGGGCCCAGAGTCGCGCCAGCGGGGCTGCTCCTCTTCGCCCGGCCTTGGCAGCGGCGCCGGCGGACAAGGTGTGCGATTGCGGCCGCGCGAACATCGAATTAGCAGGTCGACGGAGGGGCCGAGCGCCTGACGAAGGCGCCGTGGAGGATCAGGAGGGGTGATCTCGGCCGAGAGCTCGGATGCATTGCACAATGGCCGTACCGGTGGGAGGCGCGCCCACCCGGAGGTGCCGTGCACGGCACCGGCATTGGGGGGTGAGCCGGTTGGGGGGTACAATTGAGCCGATTCGGGAGGTGCGGCGTGGGAGCCTCTCGCGGCTCGCTTCGAGCGATGTCAAACGTAAGCGCTCGGCCGCGCCGGCGGGCAGCCTCTCTTGTCCTGCCCACGACGGGTTGCGTCTTCTTCGTCGCCTTGGCCGCGCTCGCTGTCGGGTGCCACGAGAGGACTTACGTCGCGCCACGTCCGGACTCAGTCGCGCCCAGCGCCGGACTGGTTGGCAGGGCGACGGCGGTCACCATTTCGGGCGAGGGCTTCGTCCCGAACGTGGTGACGGACTTCGCCAACTCGGCGGCGAGCCACCTCGACGCCCGGTACACGGCGCGGCTTGGCCGGGTGCCGCTACGTGACGTACGGCTCACCCCGGACGGCGCTCTGACTGCGGTGGTGCCTGAGTCGCTGGAGGTGGGCGAGTACTCCCTCACCGTCGTCGACTCTGCGGGGCGCGCCGGCGAGTTGCCAGGGGCCTTCAAGGTGGTGGCGGCGGAGGACAGCGTCTCCCTCGTCGCTTCCTTTCGCTTCGGGCCCCTCGACCGCCAGCGTGTCACGGTGCCCTTCTTCGTCGACGTGGACGCGCTGGACGCCACGGGCCTGGTGGTGGGCGTTTTCAACGGCGAGGTGTCGCTCTCCGATGTCACCGGCACCGCGGTGCCGGCCACCGTGGGCTACTTCGTCGGCGGCCACTGGACGGGGCGGGTCGAGGTGCGGCAGGCCCACCCGGCTGACACCCTCACCGCCACCCACGCGGCAGGGGCCAGAGGGACGTCCAACGCCTTCGCCGTCGATGCCTTGCCGCCGGCGGCGCTGAGCTTCGAAACCGCGCCAGTGACAGTGGCTGCGGGGTCCTGCACTCCGGCCGTCACCGTGGGTTTGTTGGACGTGCAGGGCCGGCCCAGCCCCGCCACGGCCCCGACGGCGGTGGCGTTGGCGCCCAGCCAGCCTGTGGGCTTCGGCCTCTTCCTCGACGCGGCCTGTACCTCCGCCGGCCCTTCGACCACCGTTGCCGCGGGAGAGACTTCGGCCACCGTCTATTTCCGGGCGACCCGCGCTGGGCCGGTGACGTTATTCGCCGCCTCGACGGGACTGACGGGGGCCGCACAGCAGGAGACGGTGACGCCGGCAGCGGCCGCCAGGCTGGTATTCCTCAGCCCGCCGCAGTTTGTGAACGCCGGGTCCTGCTCAGAGCCCGTCACCGTGCAGGCCCAGGACGCGCTCGGCAACCCGGTGTCGGCAACTATGGCGGACGCGGTGGCGTTGGCCACGACAGCGGGCGCCTTCGGCTTCTACGCCGACGCCGCGTGCGCCGCGGCGCTGACACAGGTGCCGATGGCGGCGGGGCAGTCCAGCACGACCTTCTACTTCAGCAGCACCCAGGCTCAGGTG
>JAHFDQ010000070.1 GCA_023248915.1 Archangiaceae bacterium
TGGGCGGTCTGGCTGGTCTTGTAGTTGCCGGCGGAAGCGCTGGTGATGGACAGCTCGTAGTCGAGCAACGCCGCCACCTTGAGCTTGGACAGTTGGAACCGCCCGAAGGCCAGCTCGGCCCCTGCGCCAATCTGCGTCAGGGCGAGCGAGGTGCCGAGGTAGGTCGCGCCGACCGCGAACGGAGCCACCCGGCCCCGCAGCGCCGCGGAAACGAGGCCTCCATTGTCGAAGCCCAGTCTCACTCCCAACAACGGGCCGTGGTGCCGGAGCTGCGCCGCGGCCACGGTGGTCGGCGTCACGTCGAGCTGGGGGACGGCTCCGTAGCCGTAGCCGAGCTGCCCTTCGGCGGACAGGCCCGAGGCCGCGACCCACCGCGCCGCGATCGCCGCCGAGGCGCGAAGGCCGGTCTCGGTGACGGTGACGTCCTTGGTGCGGGCGAGGTTCTGGCCGACGACGTTGAAGCGTTCTCCTCCGGCCTCGACCGAAAGCCCGACCGGGCTCCGTTCGAAGAAGTAGTCGAGTGTCAAGCGGCCCTGGGTTGCCGACAAGCCGCCGAAGCGGACGCCGAGCGAGCCGTCGGACTGGATCGAATTCCGCAGGGCGGCTCCGCCGGAAATCGTCAGTCGGGCGCGGGCCGGCTCGGCGGCATGAGCGGTTACGGCCGCGGCCACCAGGGCAGCGACGAGCAATGGAAAACGCAACCTGTGTAACCCCCTGGGGTGCACGCGTCGGGCATCATAGCCGGGCCGCGTTCCGGCGCCTCTTTAGATGTCGCTGACAGGAGTCGATAGGGGTCAGATGTAGGGGGTTGGTGGCCTGCTCAGCGGGCGTTAGACATCCTATAGTCCTATAGTCTCCGTTCCAGGCGGCCGGCGGGGGTTCCCGATGAGTAGACGTATTGGAGCGAAAAGCTCGCTCGTTTTCATGGCAGTCATGTCGTGCGGACGGGGCGGGCCTCCGGTAGGAGTCGAGGCTCCCGTCGCCCCGGCGGTGCGAGCTCCGGTGGTGAGTGAAGAGCGGGTGAGCGCCACCACCCGGCTGCTGCACCGGAGGGATGGAACCACAACGGCGGTAGTCACCGCCGGACCGAGCGGCTACCAGGATGCCCTGGGCGCCTGGAAAGAAATTCGCACCGACCTCAAGGCTACCAAGGACGGGTTTCTGGCGGACGAGAACCTGGTGCGCGCACGGTTTCCGGCGACGTTGGGCGACGGAAGGTCCATCCGCTTCGAGGACCGCACCGGCCTGGGTTTCTCATGGCGGCCCGAGTGGCCCCAGGGCGTGACGGCCGACGTCAGCGCGCTTGGGGGAACCGCGCGTTATCGGCTTCACGGGGCGCTCGAGGGCGTGGTCGAGGAGTTTCTCGTCCAGCGCGGGACGGTGAAGCACAACCTGGTGCTCGAGAGCCGCGAAGCTCTGGACCGGGCTCTCGTCGCGCTGCCAGACGGCGCGCTGGGAGTCGCGGGCCACCTTCAACTCGACCCCGGAGTCAGCCTGGAAACCCGAGGCGAGGCGCTGGCGCTTGCGGGTCCCGGCGGCAAGATTTTCGACTTCCCCGGCCCGCGGGCCTTCGAATTCGGAGAAAACGCTCCTTCGACGCAAGCTCGGTTCCGGTGGGACGCTGACGCAGGCCTGCTCTGGGTCGAAGTAGACGCAAACTGGTTGAAGGCCGAGGGCCGCCGCTTCCCACTCGCCATCGACCCCCCGGCCACGGTGATGACGGGGTTCGCCGCGACCGTCTACGCGCCCTCCTCCACCGGGCCTGGCAGCGCGCTGTTTTCGGGCCTTCGCGTCGGCTCGCTTAGCTCGTCGGAGTACTACCAGATTGCAGTCAAGTTCGAGACCAGCGCGATTGACCCGACCACTACGGTCACTTCGGCTTCGGTGAACACGTACTTCACGACCGGGGGGGCCAGCTTCGTTCAGACCTTCCACTACGCGCGGCTCACCCTGGACCCGGAAACGTCTCAACCCGCGATGCTCTGGACCAACGGAACTCACGGTGCCACACCCGACTACGCGACCTTCAGCTCCGCAGGAAACTGCGATTGCTGGGTCAATGGCGGCAACCCGGCGACGCAAACCGGGACGCTGTTGGGCGCCACCGGGGCGTCCGACCTTCAGGCCTCGCTCTCACAAGGGCGTTTCCTGGTCGGCCTCCACGTCCCTAGCTTCACCAATGGCAGATACGCGACGTTGGCTGGCATGGTCGACCTCAATCAGCAGCAACTCTACATCGACTACACGACTGGAGTGCCCGTCGTCAGCCAGGTATCGCCAGCGTCGGCCCCGTTCGGCCCCGGAGCACCATTGACGATTCGCGGGACCAACTTCAGGTCGGGGTTATCCGTGCAGCTCATCAACGTGTTGGGCGGGGCGCCGATTGCGGTACCCGGCGTGGCGTACCTGACCGCTTCCCAAATTCAGGCAACGCTGCCTGCCTTGCCAGTAGGCGTCTACGACGTGGTGGTGACGACCGTAGGCGGCACGTCGGTTTCGACCTTAGCCGACCGATTCACGGTCTCGGCGGTCTCGACTTGGACCGGCACAAGTTCATCGAGTTGGGCAGACGCGTCGAACTGGAGTCCACCGGCAACACCCCTGCCCTCCAGCGACGTCGTCATTCCGGTGGGCACGCCCCCGTGCCAGTTGGACGTTGCGAGCGCGTCGGTTCTTTCGGTCAGCCTTACGGGTGGTGCGCTCGTCTTCGGCACGGGTAGCCTCACAGTGGCACAAGACGTCAACCTCGGATCTGGCTCCCTTAGTATGGTTGCGGGCGGCGCGATGTCGATCGGTCGGAGCTTCCTGGTCGCCAGCGGAACGTTTGCCAGCGGTGCGGGCACCGTCACGTTTGCGAACCCAATGGCGAACCGGCAGTCCCTCATCACCACCGGCCTAATGGTCTGGGACGATTTCGAAACGGGCGCAATCGGCTGGACGAACACGACGACGACGGGCGGAATCGCCTGGCGCATTCAAGAATCGTATTCGGCCTCTCCTTCGCGCGCCTGGTACCAGCAGGGCTCGCAATTGACACAGGGCGGCGCGACACTCGTGTCGCCGTCCTTCAACCTCTCGGGAAAATCCACCGCGGTGCTTCGGTGGAAGCACAGGTACCGCATCAGTCCCGAGGATTCCACCGGGCCGAATACGGCAGATGGGTTCGTCGTGCAGGTGAGTCCAAACGGCGGCGGTGGTTGGACAACCATTGCTCCCACGACCACGGATGCGAGCCCCCACATGCCCAAAGCGGCTGGCACCAAGTGCGCCAACAACTCGACCCGGACTGCCAACCCGGTGACCGCCGGCCCGGGTGGCCTATACGCCGGCATTCAGGACGCCTTCGTCCAGGAATCGGTCGCCCTGCCCGGCTTCGCGCTGGGGCAACCATCGGTGATGGTTCGTTTCTGGTCGGGGTGGGACAACTGCAACGACTACGACCCATGGGAAGGCGTCTACATCGACGAAGTCGTGGTGACCGCCGACGAGACGCCCGTGACGTTCAACAACCTAGTGGTGTCGAACCTCGCCGAGGTCAGCTCCATGACCGCGCTCCAGGTCACTGGCAACCTGACCGTCTCCACCGCGAACAACTCGCTGGACCTGAACGGAAAGGGGCTGACGGTCAGCGGGCAGGTCGACAACTCGGGGGTCTTGACGCGTGGTCCCGGAGGGGCCTTTGCCGTGACCGGTGCCTTCAACAACTCAGGGACCTTCCTGATGGGCTCGGGTCCCGTTTCAACCGGTACATTGGTGAATGCAGGCTTCTTCGTGGGGGGCACCGGCGGCGGTCTGTCGGTCTCTGGCCTGACGAACTCGGGCCAGCTCGCGACAGGCGACGGAGTTACGCTCGTTACCGGCCCAATCACAAACATCGGGACTCTAGTTGTCCGCGGCCCTGGGCTCAACGTGTCTGGCGACGTAACCAACGGTGGCACGATAGACCTAGGAATGGCCGCCTTGACACTGTCCGGATCCGGGACCGCGACAATCGGGGGTGCTGGCATCTATCGCGAGTCGGCCTTCCGGACAGTGTTGTTTTCCGATGGCTTTGAATCGGGGGGGTTTGCGGCCGGCGGGTGGGTCCCAGATTCTGGCGGATGCGCCTGGACCGACCCGGCCGTGGTCAATGCTCCGGGCGGAGTTGGGTCGGGGTCGAAGGTGGTCAACCTTCCGGCCGGCGGCCATTGTTTCGACAACTGGATCTACAAGTCGTTCAGCACCACCGGGCAGCAGGGCATCTGGGTGACGTATGGCCGCGCGACAACCTCGGGCGCAGGTACCTACGTCTTCGACTTCGAGTTCAGTATCGACTCGGGCGCGACTTGGAAATCTGCAAAAAGCGTTTCGGGGCAGTTCGGCTACGTAATCGACGCCGTGAACCTCTCGGCCATCGATCCGGCAGTGAACAACAACCCCGGTTTCCAGATTCGGTTCCACAGCTACACGAGCGCCGGCAGCATGTACCACTACATCGACGATGTGACCATCGAGGCCGGACTGGGGGGCGTGGGCGCGCTGAACATCACCGGGGGCACAAAGGTCATCTCACCCGGCGATCTCGCCAAGAACCTCCAGGTTCGAGGAGCGCTCAACTTGGCCGGCGGCGCATTGCAGGTGAGCACCGGAAGCACGCTAAGCCTAGCGAACCCGTCGGCCGTGACCTCTTCCACGGCCGCCGCGACAGTTCTCCACGTGAATCCGGGCGGCAAGCTCGCGCTCTCCGCAAACACCATCTTGAACGTCGGCGGCGCGCTCGAGCTCCTCGGCGTCGCAGGGAGTCCGGCGATGGTGACCTCGACGGACACAATTACGCCCGGCCGCTACGCCCTGAACGTCAACGGCAGCTTCAACGGCTCGTACTTCGACATCGACTACGCCAACCTGAAGGGCCTCAACTTGGCGGCCGGCAGCACGGTCGTCGCGCTCGACTTCGGGTCCTTCCACCACCCACCCACGAACGGGGCGCTGCTGACCCTCGGGACGGCCGCGCCGCCCGCGGTGTCGGGCGACTGCTTCTTCGGCAACGAAGCAAGCGTCGTGGGAGCGATTTCGGTGGACGGGTCGTTCAACAACTCCCCGATTCGCTTCGACCGCGCCTCGGGGCCGCTGGCCGGCGAGACTCATGACAAAGACTTCGCCCTGGCCACGCCCGGCAACGTGACCTGGGGCCCGACGCAGTTCGGCTACCTGACCGCGGCTCAAACAATCCCGGCCGGGGCCTGCAGCGGCGGCGTCGTGCTTCAGGTCATGGACGCGAGCTTTGCCGCCGCGGTCGCCTCCTCGAACATCACCTTCACTTTGTCGAAGTCGTCGGGTTCCCTGACCTTCTACGGCGACTCGGGTTGCGTCACCTCTACGACGACTGCGCTCGTAGCGGCCGGCTCGAGCACAGTTACCTTCTACTTCAAGGACACCGCGGTCGAGGTCACCCCGATAACCGCTGCCGCGCCAGGCCTGGGCTCGTGGAACCAGGGCGAGACCATCACCGCTGCCCCCGCCGCGAAGCTCGCCTTCATCGTGCAGCCGACCAATGGCGTCGCGGGCGCCGCCCTCTCGCCTTCCGTGAAGGTGCAGGTGCAAGACGCGTCAGGCAACCCCGTGGCCTCGTCCACCGCCAACGTGGTGCTGGCGTTCGGGTTGAACCCGGGTCTCGCCACCCTGTCGGGGGGCGGCAGCACGGCCGCGGTGGCGGGAATCGCGACCTTCCCGGCGCTTTCCATCGACCGGCCCGGTCTGGGGTACACGCTGGTGGCGACCTCGGGCGGCCTCACCTCTTCGACGAGCGTGGGCTTCGACATCGCCGGCGGGGCGCCGTCGGTGCTGGCCTTCACCACCTCGGCGCAGGTGCTCGCCGCGGGCACCTGCTCGGCACTGGCGACCGTCGAGGCACGCGACGCGCTCGGCAACCTGGCGTCTTCGGGAGTGGCGGCGACCCTGTCCTCGGCGCCCGCCACCCTGACTTTCTACCCAGCGGCGGACACGACCTGCGCGGGCGCGCCCATCACCACGCTCTCTCTCGGCCCCGCCGGCTCTTTCCGGTTCCGGGCCACCGTGGCCGGCCTCCCCGTCCTGATGGTGTCGGGCGCCGGCGTGAGCTCCGACATCCAGGACGAGACCATCAACCCCGGGCCGGCCGCCAAGGTCGGCTTCGTCACCCAGCCCACCTCGGCGGTCGCCGGCGCCACTATCTCCCCGGCGGTGCAGGCGCGCCTGTTCGACGCGTTCGACAATCCCATCACCTCGGGCTCGCCGGCCATCAGCCTTACGATGGGCAACAACCCCGGGAGCGGCGTACTGACGGGCACCGTCGGCGTCGTGGCGGGCGGACTCGTCACGTTCAGCTTGGCGTCCATCAACAGGACGGGCATCGGCTACACCCTGGTGGCCGGGTCGGGCGCGCTTACTTCCGCGACCAGCCTTCCCTTCGACATCATCAGCGGGCCGGCCTCGAAGCTGGTCTTCACCACGTCCTCGCAGACCCTGGTGGCGGGTGACTGCTCGGCTCCGGTGACCCTCGTCCTCGAGGACGCCCTCGACAACCTGGCCACGGGCTCGGTGTCCGCCGCGGTGACCGGGGCACCGCCGACGACGCAGTTCTACGCCAGCTCGGACACGACCTGCACGGGCGCGCCCTTCACCTTCATCACGGTGAACCCGACGGCGAGCTTCCGGTTCCGCGACACCCACTCCGGGCTCGTCAGCGTCGCCGCCGCGGCCGGCGCCCTGACGCCCGCCTCTCAAATCCATACGTACACCCCCGGCCCCGCCGCGAAGCTCGCGTTCTTCGTCCAGCCGCCCAGCGCCGTCGCGGGCGCCGCCCTGTCGCCGGCGGTGAGGGTGCAGGTGCAAGACGCCTTCGACAACCCGGTGGTCACCTCCACCGCTGGCGTCACCCTGGCCTTCGGCGCCAACCCAGGCACCGGCACGCTCACTGGCGGAGGAACGGTTTCGGCCATCGCGGGCATCGCCACCTTCGCGGGCCTGTCCGTCGACAAGCCGGCCACCGGCTACACCCTGGTCGCCAGCTCAGCGGGGGGCCTCACCAGCGCCCCCAGCGCGGCATTCGACATCTCGGGTGGAGCCGCGACGAAGCTGGTGGTCACCACCCCGGCCCGCACCATCGCCGCGGGCGATTGCTCGGCGCCGTTGGCCCTCGAGGCGCGCGACGCGCTCGGCAACCCGGCGTCGTCGGTGGTTCTGGCCGGCCTGGCATCGGCGCCGGCAACGCTGACCTTCTACGACTCGGCCGACGCGACGTGCGGAGGCGCACCCATCACCACTGTCTCGCTCGGCCCCACCGGCTCGTTCCGGTTCCGCGGAACGGTGCAGGGCGGCCCCGTCATCACGGCGTCGAGCGCTGGCCTGACCTCGGCGACCCAGAGCGCGACCGTCGACCCGGGGCCGGCTGCGAAGGTCGGCTATGTCACCCAGCCCTCCTCGGCGATCGCCGGAGCCTTCCTGTCCCCGTCGGTGCAGGTGCGCCTGCTCGACGCGTTCGACAACCCCCTCACCTCGGGCTCGCCCGTCTTCAGCCTGGTGCTGGGGAACAACCCGGGCGGCGGCACCTTGACGGTGGGCGCGGTGGGCGTCGCGGTGGCCGGGGTCGTCACCTTCCCGACCGTGTCCCTCGACAAGACCGGTACCGGGTACACGTTGGTGGCCGGGTCGGGCGCGCTTACTTCCGCGACCAGCTCGGCGTTCGACATCGTGGGCGGACCCGCGGCGAAGCTCGTCGTCACCAGCCCCGCGGTCACCGTCACCGCGGGAACCTGCTCGGCCCTGGTCGCGGTGGCGCTGCGAGACGCCTTCGACAACCCGGTTTCGACTCCGGTGACCGCGACGCTCGCTTCCAATTCCCCGACGTTGGCGTTCTACAGCGTCGCGGACACCACCTGTGCCGGACCGGCGATTACCTCGCTCTCGGTTGGGCCCGCCGCGAGCTTCCGCTTCCGCGACACGGTGGCCGGAACCCCGTCCGTCACGGCGTCGAACGGCGCCCTGACGCAGGCGAACCAGGTCGAGACCGTCACGCCGGCCGCCGCGTCGAAGCTCGCCTTCTTCACCCAGCCGGCGAGCACGATGGCGGGAGCGGCAATCTCTCCTGCCGTGCAGGTGCGGGTGCTCGATGCGTTCGACAACTTTGTGGCGACGTCCACGGCGCCCATCACCCTTGCGCTCGGAAGCAACCCCGGCGCCGGCACCCTGTCAGGCGGGGCCGCCGTCACGGCGGTCGGAGGAGTCGCCACCTTCCTTGCGCTGTCCGTGGACCGCGCCGGC
Source organism: Archangiaceae bacterium (assembly GCA_023248915.1). GTDB lineage: Bacteria > Myxococcota > Myxococcia > Myxococcales > Myxococcaceae > JAHFDQ01. Next base: position 8,281 of record JAHFDQ010000070.1, read on the forward strand.
GTCGGCTACACCCTCCTGGCCAACTCGGGCCTGTTCGGCGGAAGCACCAGCCTCACCTTCGACGTCAGCCCGGGCCCGGCGACGAAGTGGGTAGTCACCTCGGCGGCCCAGAGCCTCGCCGCGGGTGACTGCTCGTCGCCGGTGGCCTTCGCGCTCGAGGACGCTCTTGGCAATGCGGCGGCCGGGCCGGTCACGGCCGCGCTCGCGGTGGACTCGACGACGCTGCGTTTCTTCGCCGCCTCCGACTCGACCTGCACCGGCTCGACGGTCACCAGCGTCTCGGCCGGACCGACGGCGAGCTTCAGGTTCCGCGACACCCAGGCCGGCTCGCCCACCTTGACCGTCTCGGGGGGAAGCCTCGCACCGGCCGCCCAGACCGAGGCTCTCGCGGTCGGCCCCGCCGCGAAGCTCGCGTTCCTCACCCAACCCACCGGGGCCATCGCGGGTGCGTCGTTCAGCCCGGCGGTTCAGGTGCGCGTCACCGACGCCTTCGACAACCCGCTGCCCTCCTCGACCGCCAGCGTCACCCTGGCCCTCGGCACCAACCCCGGCAGCGGCACCCTCACGGGCGGGGGCCCGGTCTCTGCCGCCTCGGGCACCGCCTCGTTCCCGGGGCTTTCCATCGACCGAACCGGGGTCGGCTATACCCTGGTCGCCGCCTCGGGAACGCTCTCCGGCGCGACCAGCCTGCCGTTCAACGTCTCGGGGGGTGCGGCGGCGAAGCTCGTCATCACCTCCCCCGCCGTCACCCTCGCTGCCGGAGCCTGCTCGGCCCCGGTGACGGCGGAGCTGCGCGACGCGCTCGACAACCCGGTTTCGACTCCGGTGGTCGCGGCGCTCGCGTCCACTTCCCCGACGCTGGCGTTCTACGCCGGCTCGGACTCCACCTGTACCGGGACGACCGTCACCTCGATCTCGGTCGGCCCCACCGGAGTCTTCCGCTTCCGCGACACCCAGGCTGGCGTTCCGGCGGTGACGGCGTCGAGCAGCGGGCTCACTCCGGCCACCCAGGACGAAACCATCACCCCGGCTGCCGGGGCGAAGCTCGCCTTCTTCGCCCAGCCGACGGGCGCGACCGCGGGAGTGGCGGTGGCTCCCCCGGTGCAGGTGCGCGTGCTCGACGCTTTCGGCAACTTCGACGCGACGTCCTCCGCCAGCGTCGCCCTGGCCATCGGCAACAACCCCGGCGCTGGGACGCTCTCGGGCGGGGCCTCCGTCGCCGCGGTCGGCGGCGTCGCCTCTTTCCCGGCGCTGTCCGTCGACCGCGCCGGTGTCGGCTACACGCTGTCGGCCACCTCTACGCTGCTCACCTCAGCCACCAGCTTAACCTTCGACATCACCGCGGGCCCGCCGACGAAGTGGGTCTTCACCTCGGCCGCCCTGAGCGTCGCCGCGGGTGACTGTTCGCCGCCGGCCACCGTCGCGCTCGAAGACACCTTCGCCAATCTGGCGGTCGGGCCGGTGACGGCCGCGCTGACGGCGAGCTCGACGACGCTGGAATTCTTCGCCGCCGCGGACACGACCTGCACCGGGTCGACGCTCACCAGCGTCGCGGCGAACCCGACGGCCAGCTTCAGGTTCCGCGACACGAAGACCGGGGCTCCCACGCTGACCGCCTCGGGCGGAAGCCTCACTCCAGCCACCCAGACCGAGACCGTGGCTGCGGGGGCCGAGGCAGGGCTCGCTTTCTCGGTCCAGCCGTCCACCAGCGCCGCGGGGGCATCGCTCACCCCGGCGGTGAAGGTGCAGGTGGTCGACGCGTACGGCAACTCCGTGACGACCTCGACTTCCAGCGTCGCCCTGGCTGTCGGGAACAACCCCGGCCCGGGGACGCTGTCGGGCGCCGCTCCGGTCGCCGCCCTGGCGGGGGTCGCGACCTTCCCGGCGCTGTCCATCGACCGCTCGGGGGTCGGCTACACGCTGGTGGCCAGCTCGGGCCTTCTCACCACCACCAGCCTCGCTTTCGACGTCACCGCCAACCTGCCGGCGAATTGGTTCTTCACCACGGTCCCCCAGAGCCTCACCGCGGGCGACTGCTCGACTCCAGTGGTCGTCGCGCTCGAGGACCTCTTCGGCAACCTGGCGGCGGGCCCGGCGGTTGCATCGCTTACGTCGGACTCGACGACGCTGGGCTTCTTCGCCGCGTCCGACGCGACCTGCACCGGCGCGCCGCTCACCAGCCTCTCGGTCGGTCCCACGGCGAGCTTCCGGTTCCGCGACAACCGGGCCAACTCGCCCACCGTCACCGCGTCCGGCGGAGGCCTCGCGGCCGCCAACCAGATCGAGATCTTCGCCGTGGGCGCCCCGGCGCGGCTGTATTTCCTGACTCCGCCGGCCACCTCGTCCGCGGGCGCCGCCTTCACCCCGCCCGTGCAGGTGCAGGTGCTCGACGCATTCGACAACGCAGTCACGACGTCCACCGCCTCCATCACCCTGGCGCTCGGCAACAACCCGGGCCCAGGCATCCTCTCGGGCGCGGCGGCCGTCGCCACCGTGGGCGGCGTCGCCACCTTCCCGGCGCTGTCCGTCGACCGCGCCGCCGTCGGCTACACCCTCGTGGCAAACTCGGGCCCGCTCGCCGGCGCCACCAGCCAGCCCTTCGACATCACCGCCGGTGCCGCCGCGAAGTGGGTCTTCACCTCGGCCGCCCAGAACCTCACTGCGGGCGACTGCTCGGCGCCGGTCGGCGTCGAGCTCGAGGACGCCCTCGGAAATCCGGTGGCCGGGTCGACGTCGGCGGCCCTGACGTCAACCTCGACGACGCTGGCCTTCTTCGCCGCGTCCGACTCGAGCTGCACCGGCACGCCGGTCACCAGCGTTTCGGCCGCCCCGGCGGCCAGCTTCAGGTTCCGCGACAACCGGGCCAACTCGCCCACCCTCACCGCTGCGTCGGGTGGAGGCGTAGCTCCGGCCAGCCAGACCGAAGTCCTCGCCGTGGGCGCCGCGGCGCGGCTGTACTTCCTGACCCCTCCGGCCGCCTCGTCCGCGGGAGCCGCCTTTGCTCCGCCCGTGCAGGTGCAGGTGCTCGACGCGTTCGACAACGCGGTGACGACTTCCACGGCCGGCATCGCGCTCGCCCTCGGAACCAACCCAGGCTCGGGGACTCTCTCGGGCGGGGCCGCGGTCGCCGCGGTGGGCGGGGTCGCCAGCTTCCCGACGCTGTCCATCGACCGCGCCGCCGTCGGCTACACCCTCGTCGCAAGCTCCGGCGCGCTCGCCGGCGCCACCAGCCAACCCTTCGACATCGCCGCGGGCGCGGCGGCGAAGCTGGTGTTCACCAGCGCGGCGCAGAGCCTGTCCATCGGCGCCTGCTCGGGCCTCGCCTCGCTCGAAGCGCGCGACGCCTTCGAAAACCTCGTCGGCTCGACCGCGGGAGTCGTGGCCGCGCTCGACGCCAGCCCCGCCACGGTGACTTTCTACGCCGCCTCGGACTCGACCTGCTCGGGCACGCCGCTCACCACCCTGTCCGTCGCCCCCTCGGCCAGCTTCCGCTTCAAGGGGACGATTGCCGGCGACGTCGCCCTCACGGCCTCGAGTGGCAGCCTGGCGTCGGCCTCGCAGACCGAGACCTTCACCTCGGTGGGCGCGGTAGCCCTGGCCTTCGTCACCGCACCACAGACGGTAGGAGCCGGAACCTGCTCGTCGTTGGTGACGGTCGAGGTAGAAGACGCGGCCCCCCTGCCCTTCCCCGTCGCGGCGGCAACAGACGTCGCGCTGTCGTCGACTTCGGCGAGCGCCCTCTTCTTCTCCGACGCTGCCTGCACCAGCGCCGTCACCACCGTCACCGTCGCCGCCGGGGCCTCGTCGGCCGGCTTCTACTTCCGCGACACCCTGGCCGGCGCCGAGACGTTGACGGCGGCGACGGCCGGCCTCGCCAGCGCCACCCAGCCCGAGGCTGTCCTCGCCGGGCCCGCCGCGGCCCTCACCGTTTCCAATTACCCGTCGCCCACCCGCGCCGGGGCGCAGCACTCCTTCGACGTCACCCTCACCGACGCCTACGGCAACGCCGCCGCCGGCTACGTAGGGACGCTGGCCTTCACCTCGACGGACGCGGCGGCGCTGGTGCCCGCGGCCCACACCTTCGTGCCGTCCGAGGCGGGCCACCAGACGTTCCAGGCGACTTTCCGGACTCCCGGCACTTTCGAATTGGCCGCCACCGACACCGCCAGCTCGGCGCTCTCGGGCAAACAGGCCGGCATCGTCGTCCAGCCGGGCACGGCCGTCTCGCTGAAGGTGTCGGGCATCGCCTCGCCGACGAAGGTGGGCCTGGCCCTCGACGTGACGGTGGAAGTGGACGACGTCGTCGGCAACGCCGTCACCGACTACTCCGGCACCATCCACTTCGCCTCGGACGACGGGGCGGCGGTGCTGCCCGCCGACTACAGCTTCGTCGCGGGCGACGCAGGGCTGCACACCTTCACCGGGCAGCTCACCTTCTTCACCGCCGGCACCCACGCGGTGACGGCCACCGACGTCTCCGTCGCCTCGGTGCAGGGCGCCCAGAGCGGCATTGTCGTCGAGCCCAACGTCGCGCCCCTCATCGTCCACGACGCCAACCTCCGCGGCGCGGTGGGCGTGGGCTACGCCTACAACGCCGCCGGCGTGGTGCGCGCCACCGGCGACGTGCCGATGACATTCAGCGCCTGCGCGGGGCCGGCCGACTTCCGGGTGGACGCCGTCTCGGGCGCGGTGCGCTGGACGCCGGCCAGCGCCGGCGTGGCCGACGTCTGCGTGAAGGCGAAGAATGCCTCGGGTGAAGACACCTACGCCTTCGCCGTGGACGTCGCGGCCACCGCGCCCGCCGGGTTGGTGGCCGCCTTCACCGCGGTGCCCAACGAGGGGGCGGCCCCCTTGGCCGTGGCCTTCGACGCCTCGGCGTCCAGCGCCGCCTCGAGCGCGCTGCCCCTGTACTTCCACTGGGCCTTCGGCGACGGCAGCTCTCCGGCCACCGGCGTCCGGGCGAGCCACGGCTACGTCCTGCCGGGCGGCTACCGGCCGCGGCTGGCCGCCTTCGACTCGTTCGGCAGCCGGGCCGACGTCGACGCCCAGGTGTCGGTGCTGGGCGCTGCGGGCAACCACCCTCCGTCGGCCCGCATCATCGCGAGCGCAGTGCGCGGCGCCGACTCTCTCACCGTCGCCCTGTCCTGCGACTGCCTGGCGGGCTCGGCCCCTCTCGCCAGCTACCACTGGGACTTGGGCGACGGCACCAGCGCCGCCGCCCCCACGGCCCAGGTGACGCTGCTGCCGGGCCGTTACCACGTGTCTCTCACCGTGGTGGACGCCGCCGGCCTGCCGGCCCACGACAAAGTCGAGGTGGTGGTGACACAAGGCACCCGCGAGCCGCCCGAGTGCACCGCCGCGGCGGACCCGCCGGCGGGCTTGGCGCCCCTGTCCACCACCTGGAGGGCCTTCGCCGCCTCGGCCGCGGGCACCATCGCCAGCCGGCAGTGGCAATTCACCCCGGGCGGCACGGCGGAAGGCGCCAGCGTCGCGAAGACGTATGACACTCCCGGCCGCACCCTGGGCCGCCTCGAGGTGGCGGACGAGGTGGGGTTGAAGTGCACCGACGCGGTGGAAGTCACGGCCACCGCCCCGGCGGGAGTGCCACCCCGCATCGCGACCGAGCCGGTACCCATCGCCCAGTGCGGCGTGCCGTACCTCGTCTCGGACTCGGGCGCGGTGACGGCCGTCGGGGACGGGCCCTTCGAGTGGACGACCAGCCTGGCGCCCGACGGCTTCAGCGTCGACGCGGCTGCGGGCGCCGTGGCCTGGACTCCCGCGCCCGGCCAGCGGGGCCCCCAGGACGTGACGCTGAAGGTGCAGACCGCCTCCGGAAGCGACGAGAAGTCCTTCACCGTCCAGGTCGAGTGCGTCAACGACGTCTCGTTCGGCACCCAGTGCGGCTGCGGCGCGGGGCCCGGCGGCGCGGCGCTTGCGGGCCTGCTCCTCCTGGCGTTCCACGTTCGCCGGCGGCGCCCGGCCGACGTCCGGGCTGATCCGACGCCCGGGCAGTAACCCGCCGCCGCCTGCCTGGCTGGAGGTATGCCGGGCACCCCCATCGCTCGGGGCAACCTTTCTTGGGGGTTGGCTCTCGCCCGGCGCGAAGGGTTTGGTATGGTGCGCCCCCTCGTTCGCCGTTAGTTGGCGCCAAGCGTCTCGCAGGAGGAAGGTCTCATGAGGGGAACCCTGCTGCTGGGTGTAACCGCTGTTTTCTGCCTCGCCTCGGCCGCGCGCGCCGAACCCGTGCCGGCGGCACCCTCGGCCCCCGCGGCGACAACTCCCGCGGCGGCAACCCCCGCGGCTCCGGCAACCCCCGCGGCGGGAGCCGCCCTCGGGCTGGCCGACATGCGCAGCCTCATCTGGAGCAAGTTCGACTACGACCAGAACTACTTCAGCCACATCGTCACGCTGAAGTCGCAGGGGCGCGTCTACAAGGACATGTCGGCCGAAGAATTCTCGTCCGAGGTCAAGCGGGCGCAGACCAACCTGCCGGTGCTCGAGGCGCTGCTGCTGCAGAAGTCGGCCTACGCGAAGGGCCAGGCGCTCGCCTTGCCCAAGAACGACGAGTCGCACCGGGTGTACGCCAACCTGGCCGCGATGCTCAGCATGATTCAGCACGCCGAGTCTGGCCGCTTCAAGGACGTGCTCGACGCGGGGCAGAAGGTGGTCATCAAGGACAAGAAGAACCTGGGCCTCGTCCGCGCCGACGACTCGAAGTACTACCTCGCCCTCTACCGCGAGTACTTCTACATGATGGCCGTCGCCAACTACCGGCTCGAGCGCGACGGCGAGGCGGTGAAGTGGCTGGCGCGCATCGAGGCCGACGCCGACGTGCAGAAGCTGAAGAAGGACATCTCGGCCGAGGCGCCGAAGGCGGCCGACCCCAAGGCCGAACGGCTGGCCGCCCTGCGCACCCTGGCGGTGGCGGTGGTGCCGTTCTCGGCGGTAGGTCCCCCCGGCGACCTCGAGTGGGTGGCGGGAGGCCTCCCCGAGGTGCTGGCCAACGACCTGGTGCAGCACACGGACCTGTTGGTGGTCGAGCGGTCGCACATCGGCAGCGTGCTGAAGGAGGTGGGGCTGTCCCAGGCGGGCATCACCGACGAGGCGGCGGCCAAGCGGGTCGGCG
>JAHFDQ010000071.1 GCA_023248915.1 Archangiaceae bacterium
CATAGGCAACGTCGAGACCGGGAACGTGGCGTGGGTCGGCACCGGCGCGGAGTTCGGAATCATCTACGCGCGGCGCTGAGCGGCATCGCGCTAGGCTGGCTGAATGCGGAACTGGTTCTCGACGCCCCCATGCACGTCGATGAAGGAGAAGCGGGTCAGCCCGACACGGCTCGAGCTGATCGGTCCTGGCATCGGAGAGAGGTTGGGGGGCGGCCTGACCGCCGTCGTCGGCGCCGGAGTGGCCACGCTGGCCGCCAGGCACCTAAGGGGACCGCTTCCCAGTCCGTTCAAGGTAGTCCCCATCATCATCGGAGCGGCCGGAGCGGGAGTCTCGGCCCTCGGCGCCCACTCCGCCTTGTCCGAGCACTCGGTGGTGGTCGAGGCAGGCCGCGGTGTCACCTTTCGCTGGAGGCCGGGCCCCTTCGCCCCACACAAGCTTGAGCTGAAGGCCGCCGAAGTCGCCGCGGTAGAGGCCATCCACGGCGTCGAGCGCCTCTCGTACGGCAGCGAATTCGACCGCACTACCAGCGTGGATGTGTACCGGGTCACGCTCGTCGCCCGCGACGGCCGAGCGGTGATGATGGAGAAGTTCTACTCCCGCACCCAGGCGGACCTCCGCGTGAAGCAGGTCGAGCGATTGCTCGCCGCGAAGGGTCCGGTCGGGGCGTCGCGCGGCAAGCGTCGCCCGAACCTCCGGGCGCGGCCGAAGTCGGCTCGCAAACCGGGGATCTAGCGTCGTGCGCGGGTGCGTGCCTGGACGAGCTGACTCTGCTGTCGCTGGCGCTCGCGCTGGCGGCGACGGCCTGTGTAGACAATTTCCGGTCGTGACGCGCTCACGTCAGTGCCTTCTCGCACGCGTCGTGGCCCTGGGGGCGTGCGTGGCTGCCGGGGGGGCGCGCGCCGCGGTGGCCCAACAGGTCCAGTCCGGCACGGCTGTCAGCAACGCCAACGGAGTCGTGTCGATTGCCATCGCGCCAGTGGACCCCGCGGCATCCGTCTTGTTCTTCGGTATTCGGAGCAACAGCAATCGTCCGGTCGGGTCCGAGCTGAGGGGACGGCTTCCGACCGCCTGCTCGAATCCGTGCGGCACTCTGGAGTTCGAGCGAGTAACCGACGCGGTCGCGCCCGAACCTGCGCCGATTGAAATCAAGTGGTACGTGGTGACCTTCGCGACGGGTGTCCGGGTGCAGCGCGGCGAGACGGTCGTGGTTCCTACCGTCGTCGACGTGGGAATCTCGCCCGTCGCGTCCCTGAGTCAGGCCTTCGTCCTCTGGTCCGTATCCGCGGGGGTGAGCGACATCATCTGGGGAAGTGACGACTCGACGCTTGCCGAGCTCACCACGTCCTCGAACCTCCAATTCAGGCAGGGCAACGCTGCCACCCAGGTCCATACCGTCGCGTGGCAGGTGGTCGAGTTCACTGACGCCGCCGACGTCAACGTCCAGAAGGGGTCGGTCGCGACCATGAGTGGGGGGGCGACCTCGGTCACCGCTTCGCTGGGTACTTCGGTCGACCCCGCCCATACGTTCGTGCTGGCCGGAGTGCGCATCACCAGTGACGGCCTCGAGGCGGACATTGGTTCGAAGATGGTGCGGGCGCGATTGACAAGTTCGACGACGATTACCTTCGACCGAAGCATCGCGAACTCCGTCGGCATGGACGAGATTGGGTGGCAGGCGATCGAGCTGAAGGACGGTTCGACGGTCCGGAGCGGCAACGCCAGTCTCCCCGCGGGAGTCTCGACCGCGACCGAGGCGCTGAGCCCACCAGTAGACTCCGCCCGCTCGGTCGCATTTGCGTCCACGCAGCAGGGTGGCGGCCAAAGCGTGGGGCGGAGCCCGTACGCCGGAGACGACATCATCGGGGTCGCATCGGTCACGGCGGAGCTTGGGGCGACGGGCACGCCGTCCTCGTCGCTCGTGCTGCAACGGGACAGCACCGCTGCCGCCGCCGACGTGGGCTGGTTCGTTGTGCAGTTCGCGGGCAGCCCCGGCGTCAGGGTGGGCAGCTTCGCGAAGAGCACCGGGGGCGCTCCGGCGACGCAGGCGGTCGCGCACGGCCTCGGTTCGGTTCCCAAGGCGGTCATCTTCTGGACCGACGCCAGGACGGACGAGGCGTTTGGTGCAGGCGAGAACCTCGCCTACGGCGTCACGGACGGCGTGACCAGCGGGTCATTCGCCACGGCGAGCCAAAACGGAGTCTCGCCCTCGGTCTCGGCCCGCCGTGCTGCACCGAAAGCACTCACCATCGTGAGCCCGACTCAGGTGGTGCTGGCGGAGGCGGACCTCCAATCATGGAGCCCGGCGAGCTTCACGCTCCAGTGGACCACCAACAACGCACTGGCCTACATCGTCCACTACATGGCGATCGGCGGCGCTGACGTCTCGGCGAAGGTCGCCAACTGGCAGATGTCGACTGCGACGGGCAACAGCCCGGTCACCGGCGTCGGATTCCAGCCGAGCGCCGTCGTGCACCTGTACGCGGGAGTCGGCCTCTCCAGCCCGCCGCCGTCCAGCTCTGACGAGTCGGGACTCGGGCTGGGCGTGATGGATTCCTCGGGTGGCCAATGGGCGACGGAGGCGCGCAGCTCGCCCACCAGCGCGCCGACGGTAACCGCCCGAGGGCAGGCGACGGATGCAGCGCTTCTATGCGTCGGCGCAGGCCCGATCGTCTCGTATCGGGCCTCGTTCGTGTCGATGGACGTGGACGGGTTCACGACGAACTGCAGCAAGGCGGCCGGGAATACGGGCCAGGTGTACTCGCTCGCGCTCAAGGGGCTCGACGTCAAGGCGGGGAGCTTCCTCAAGAGCCCGAACAGTGTCGGGTCGAGCGCCACCTTCGTCCAGCAGGCGGCGCAGTTGAAGGTTGGGGCGGTTCACAGCCTCACTTTCCCGAGCAGCAGCACCCCGGGGAACCTGGTGGTCGTCAGCATGAACTCCTCCGCGGTGGCCGCGAGCGTGGTCTCGGTCGCGGACAACAAGGGAAACGTCTACAGCTTGGGCGCGGGGCCGACGAGCTGGAACGTCGATCTGGAACGCGCCTCCACCTACTACGCCAGCAACATCACCACCAGTGGCAGCCCCGTCACGGTCACGGTCACGCTGGCCTCATCCACCACGTTGGAACTCTATCTGGCAGAGTACTCGGGAGTCTGGCCGTCCGGCCCCCTCGATCAAGTATCCACTGGTCTTGGGTCCGGTTCTGCGATGAACAGCGGTTCGAAGACCACGACCTACCCGGACGAGTTGGTCTTCAACTTCGGCGTGATCTCCGGCACCGGGACGATTGGGCCCACGTTCAACGCGAGGTCCACGTTCAACAACAACTTCATCGGGGACAAGGGTGTCACGGCGATTGGCAACTACAACGCGGACGGTACGAACTTGGGGACGTGGACCTGGGTGATCCAGATGCTGACGTTCAAGGTGGGCGCGATCCAGTCGGTCGGCGGAATGAGCTTCTCTCCGCGCGCGGTGCTTCTGCACAGCGTTCAAGACCTGGCGCAGGCAAGCCCGGTCGCCCAGGCCCGGGTCGGCATCGGCGCTTCCGACGGAGTGACTCGAGGGTGCTCGGCCTTCGAGGACCTGAACGCCCAGGCCACCTCCAACGTGCAGAGCATCGACAGGACCAGCAAGGTCTTCGTGAAGGTGAACAACGGGACGCCTGCCATCGACGCCGAGGCGGACCTCTTCAGCCTTGACCCGGGCGGCTTCACCCTCAACTGGACCACCAACGACACGGCCCAGACGCAGATTCTCTACCTGGCCATCGCGCCCCAGGCCGGCCTTCCCGCAGACGCCGGTATCGACGCCGGCGCCCTGGACGGCGGCTGCCCCTCGCCCTTGTCGGTCGTCCGCGACGCCAACCTCTTCGCGGCCGTGGGAACCCCGTACCAGCTCAACGCCACCGGCCAGGTGGGCGTCACCGGCGGCGCCGGCCCGATTGCCTTCGCCTCATGCGCCGGCCCCGTGGTGGCCGGCTTCCAGGTCGACCGTGCCACCGGCCTGACTGCCTGGACTCCCGCGGCCGCCGGCACGGTGACCCTGTGCCTTCAAGCCCAGGACGCCTGCTCGTCCGACAGCTACACCTTCGACGTCGTGGTGGTCGCGGCGGCTTCGAGCCCGCCGGTCGCGAGGATCACGGCCAGCCCTCCCGCGGCCAGCGTGTCCGAGTCGATCCTCTTCAGCGGCGCCACGAGCACCGCTTCCCCGGGCGCAGCTCTCGTCTCCTTCCAGTGGGACTTCGGAGACGGGGCGCTGGGCAACGGAGTCGACCTTTCCCATTCCTACGCCCTACCTGGCGGCTACACCGTTTACCTCACCGTCACCGACAACTACGGCAGCCTGGGCTCGACCTCCGTTGGCGTGGTGGTGGGAGACGCGGAGTGCCCCAGTCCTCCGGTGGTGCAAGTGCTGGCCGACTCCCTCCACGGGACGGACTCCCTCACGGTGAAGTTCGGGTGCAACTGCGCTAACGGAGTGGCGAGGGCGTGGGACTTCGGAGACGGCACCGGCTCTTCCGAAGCCGAGCCTTCGCACACCTACGGCCCGGGCAGGTACCGGGTGTCCCTGTGGGGCGTGGACGAGAATGGCTGTGTCGGCTCTGACGAGGTGGAGGTGGTGGTCGATAGCCCGCCCTACTTGCCTCCCATCTGCCGCGCGTCGGCCAGCCCTGGCGCGGGCAGAGCCCCGCTGCCCGTGACCTTCACCGCCGCCTACGTCGACCCCAACCCCGGCGGCCTAATCTCCCTGGCGGAGTGGACTTTCGTCGACGACGGAAGCACGCGCCTGGAACCGGTGGTGCGAAGGACCTTCGACACGCCGGCGACGTACCGGGCGACGCTGAGAGTCGAGAACAACCTCGGGCTTACCTGTACCGACAGGGTGGACGTGGTGGTGCAGACGGCCACCGGAGAGACGCCGCCGCAAATATTCACGGTGCCTTCGAAGGAGGCCACCTGCCGCGCGGCGTACCACTACGCGAAGGAGTTGGAAGATCGGCCGCTGGCGAGAGGGACGCGGCCCGTCTATTGGTACTCGGGGACGGGCACTCCGCGGGCCCTGGCGGTGGACCGCGCGACGGGCCAGGTGCTGTGGACGCCTTCCGAGGCCGGGCTCGAGAGAATCAGCCTGATTGCCAGCAACTCCGCCGGCACCGCGGGCCAGAGCTACGAAGTCGACGTCACCTGCAGCGCCCCGGAGCGCCCCATCCGAATCGGGTGCGGTTGCCAGGGCGCGGAAGGGGGCCTGGCCGGACTGGCGCTGGCCGCCTTGGCAATTCTCAAGCGTCGAGGTGTCCGACATCCCTGACAGTTTCGTGATACCCTGTCAGCCATGTCGGACACCTCGGCGCGGCTCGTCGCCCACATTGGAAGTTCCTTTCGAGCGCTGCGGCTCGGCCAGGGGTGGACCCAGACTGCGCTGGCCCAGCGGGCGCGGGTGAGCCGCGACACCATCAACCGGCTCGAGCGGGGCCACGTGGTCGGGCTGGCCTCGCTGGCGGCGCTCCTCGGCGCGATGGGGTTTCAGCTCGCGTTCGAGCCGGTCAAGCGCCTGCGCGCGAGCGACATGCGCCGCGAGTTCGCCCACGTCCACGAAGAGACCGACGAGTGATCGACTTCTCACGCCCGATTCGCGAGCTTTGGGTCGGCGTCGCGCGCCGGCCGACCGGAACCTTGGTCAGACAGTCGCAGTACGAGTTCACCTACGACCCGGGCGCCGGCACGCCCGTTTCCCTGATCATGCCCGTCGAGGACGGCCACTTCACGGACGGCGAGCTGTTCGCCGTGATGGACATGAACTTGCCCGAGGGGTTCCTCCTCGCGGCGATACGCGAGCGCGCTCCGAAGACGTCGCCGACGAAAATGCACCTGCTGGCCCTGATGGGCGAGAACGGCATCGGGTGGCTCGGCTACCGGCAGCCGGGCGCGAAGCGCGCAGCGCGATTGACCGGGGTGAGCCGCGACCGCCTGCTCCGCGAAGGCGCGGGCAAACAGGGGCGGCTGTTCGCCGAGCTGGTCGACGCCTACCTGTCGACCGGCTCGGGCCTCTCGGGGGTTCAGCCGAAAGTGCTGGTTCCCGAACGCACGTCGATCGCGGTGCCGAACCTCATCGTGAAGGCCGCCGGCGCGGACTACCCGGGGCTCGCCGCGAACGAGTTCCTGTGTCTCGAGGTCGCCACGCGCGCGGGGCTCGAGGTGGCCACGCACGCGCTGTCCGACGATGGGCAACTGCTGCTGGTGGACCGCTTCGACCTATCGAACGGCGCGCGGCTGGGCTTCGAGGACATCGCCGCGCTGATGGACCTTCGCGTGGGCGGAGCGCTCTCCGACCGGAAGTACCGGGGCAGCTACGAGGACATCGCCCGGGTGATCGGCCTCTTCTCGACCCGGAAGGAGGCCGACCGAGCGCGGTTCTTCCAGCACGTCGCGCTGACGGTGCTGCTTCGCAATGGCGATGGGCACCTCAAGAACTTCGGGGTGGTCTACGACGAAACCACCTGTCGTCTCGCGCCGGTCTTCGACGTGGTCACCACGACCATCTACCCGTACGAACGCGCCAACGGAGCCCGGGTGACCGACCGCACCTTGGCGCTCAAGCTGCGCGCCGGTCGGGACAGGCGAAGACGCGCCTACCCGGCCGCCCGTGACCTGGCGGCCTTCGGCCGCGAATGCTGCGGCGTCGCCGAGCCACGGGCGCTCGTCGAGCCGCTCTTCGAGGCGATGGTCGAATGCCTCGACGCGGCACGACGCGACGAACGAATTCCGCGCGCGCTCGTGAAGCAACTGCGGCCGGAGTGGGAAGACTCTCTGCGCGTCTGGCGCCCGCGAACTACGTAGGGTCAAGCCGGCAGTCACTCACCTCGTCCTGCCTGGGCTGAGGCGGGCGTGCCAGTACGGCAGAGGAAGCTCACCATTTCATCCCACACCGGAGTCGCCTTCCCGCTGGTGAAGAACGTGAAGTGCGTCGCGTTGAAGCCGAAGCCGTTGGCCTTCGACACGGTGAGGTACCGTCGCTCGCTCGAGCCGAGCCGCTCGGCGAGCTCGCGTGCCTCGCTCATGCGGCACAGGACGTCGCGCCCGCCCACCACCACCAGCACCGGCGACCGCACCCGCGACAGGGTGTCGTCGTAGCTCGCGCGGCCGTCGGCGGTCAGGAACCGCCCGGTGCGCACCCAGCTCGCCAACTGCGCAACGTAGGGGGCCGGCTCGTCGTCGGTGCCCAGCCGCAGCGCTAGTATCGGCGCGTGCCCCAGCAGCCGGGCCGAAGCGTCGAACGCCTCGATGAACGCCCGGCGCGCGACGCCCGCGTTCCTCCAGATGTTGGCCGTCACCAGCACCAGCTTCGCCGGAGCCAACTCCGGCAGGACCCCAGCGGCCGCCACGCCCACCAGTCCTCCCAGCGAGTGGCCCACCCACGACACCTGCCCCGGAGCCGTTCCGCTCTCCGCCTCGATGCGGCAGAGCGCGGCCGGCAAGTCCAGGCGTACGTAGTCGTCGAACGTCCAACCGGTCGCCGGCCTCTCCGACCGCCCGTGCCCGCGGAAGTCGAGCACGTAAACGTCGAAGCCGCGGTGCGCCAGGTACGTCGCGAACCCCTCGCCGCGCGGCCGGTCGAAGTAGCCGGCGTTGGCCCACATCGCGTGGGTCGCGAGCACCACGCCGACGCGCGCGCCGTCGCACGGGTAGCGCCAGAGGTGCAGCCGCAGCCCGTCGTCGGTCACGACCTCGAGCGGGATTGAGCGGTCCGTGGCCGTGGGCTTCACGTGTCCGAAATACTCCTCCGCGTTCGGGGGCCATTCAAGCGCGAAGCCGACCGCCGTCAGCGCCGGTGCCTGAGGATGATGCCATTGAAACCGACGGCCCAGACGTGGTCGGCGTCGGCACCGCCCACGTCGCGCAAGAGCCCGGTGGTGCCGCTGGCCTTCACCGCGGGCGTGACTCCGTCGAAGTACAGCACGCTGCCCGACGGGCCGACCGCCCAGGCCTGGGCCGCTTCGCCCCAGAGCCCCAGCACGGTGTAGTCCTGCCCGATGTTGAACCCGTTCCACGCCGTCCCGTTCCAGGTGAAGAACAGCCCGTTCCCTCCGGCGGCCCAGACGAGGGTCGGGCTGAAGGCGAGCACCGAGCTGAACCCGGCCCCGGTGCCCGTCGGGATTTTCGTCCACGTGGTTCCGTCCCAGGACAAGAGCAGCCCGGTCGAGCCGACGGCCCACGCCTGCTGGGACGACGTACCCGAGATGTCCACGATGGTCTCGGTGGTGACCCCCGAGCACGAGGTCCACGCAGTGCCGTCGTAGTGCTGAAACTCGCCGTTGGTGCCTCCGGCCCAGATGTCGGTCGGCCCGCTGCCCCAGACGCACTCCAGCCGCATCGTCCCACGCTTCGCGACCGTCCACGCCTGGCCGTCGAAGTGGACGATGACGCCCACCGGATCGACCGGCCAACCGCTGCCCCCAACCGCCCAGACGTCGTCGGAGGTCCTTGCCCACACCGCGAAGAGATCGTCCGCGATGCCGGCGTACACGGGCGTCCAGGTCTCTCCATCGGAGTGCAGCACCGTTCCGTAGTCCCCCACGGCCCAGACGTCGGTCGGCGAGGAGGCCCAGACGCTGCGCAGGTGGTTCCGGGTGACCGCGCCGCCGTCGGGCAGAGGGTTCTCGGTGCACCACCCGTCGGGAGGACAGGGGTTCGAACCGGCGTCGGCGCCGGCTTCGGCCCCGCCGTCGACGCCCGCGTCCGGGCCGGCATCGACCGAGGCGTCGGCCGGCGCCGAACCTCGCGAAACGACTCGAGACCGGGCCGCCGGCGCGACTTTTCCGGTCGGCCCCGCTCCTTACGAAAGAAGCCCTCTTTCGAAAGGTTCCCCGTGCTCCGCGCCACCCTGGCCATTGTTGCTCTTGCCGCCGCCCTCTCCGCCTGCCAGTGCGGAGACCGCACCACTTCGGTGTCCGGCGGGCTTTCCGTCGGGCCGCTCGACCTCGACTTCGGCGTGCTCGGCCCCAGCCAGAGCGCCTCGAAGAAGGTCCACCTGTCCAATGACTCGCGCCGTACCTTCTCGGTGTCGGCGTCGCTGGACGGCGACCTGCGCCAGGCCTTTCGGTCGGAATCGACCCCGGTCGAGCTGATTCCGGGCGCCGGCCTCGACGTCGAGGTGACCTACACCTCGAAAGACGTCTCCGGCGACGACGCCGCCGACCTGGTCCTGACCTCGGAAGATGGAGAGCTCCGGGTCGGGCTTCGCGGTCGCACCGAGATTCCCTTCGTCGACGGGGGACCGGGTGGAGGCGGTGGAGGTGACGCGGACGCCGGCGACCTCGACGGTGGAGCCGGAGATGCGGGACCCTGCGATGCCGGCTGCGTTCCGGCCACCTGCGCTTCTCTCGGCCGAACCTGCGGCGAGGCTTCGGACGGCCTCGGGGGAATCCTTTCCTGTGGCAGTTGCTCGAACGGCGCGGCCTGTAGTCCAGACGGCGCCTGCGTCTGCCCCGGTGGCCAATTCGAGCTCTCCTGCTCGGACGGCACCGACGATGACTGCGACGCCGCAATCGATTGCGCCGACCCGGACTGTGCTGGAGTCGGAACCTGCACCGCCGCCGTCTGCGACTCGGCTTCCGAAGTTCGGGTCACCCAGGGCACCGTCGACGCGAACGGCCCCGACCTCGTGTGGAGCGGTTCCGAGTTCGGGGTCGCCTGGCTGTACATCCCTCAGACCGGACTGGACTACGGCTTCGCCCGGCTCGACGCCAGCGGCAGCCTTGTCGGCGCCGCGGGGCCGGTCTCTTCGGGGGGGACGGCCGCGCACCCGCCCAGGCTGGCCTACGGCGGCGGCGAGTGGGCGTTGGGCTTCAGCGACGTCCGCACCGGCGGCAACCGCATCTACCTGAAGCGGCTCTCGGGGGCGGGCGTCCCGCTGGGCGCGGACGTCATGATCGCCGAAGGCTTTCCCGCCTGCGTCGCCTCGCGGGGCGGGACCTCGGAATTCGGAGTGTTCTGGGGCGACAACCAGGCGACCGCGCACAGCGCCTCGTTCGCCCTCGTCTCCGCCGGGCAGAAGGTCGGCACCGACGAGCTCGTCACCTCCGGCCAGAGCTGGGTGGACTACGGCGACGTCGTCTGGGACGGCACCGGCTGGGCGGCGGTGTGGACGGACGTGCGGAACGGCGCCTGGCAGATCTACTTCGCGCGCATGGGCCCGGACGGCGCGCTGCTGGGTCAGGAAGTGCAGGTCTCGCACGGCGGCGTGCAGGCCTACCTCCCGCGCCTGGCATGGTCCGGCCAGGAGTACGCCGTCGCCTGGACCGACTCTCGCGACGGCAACGACGAAATCTACTTCGCCCGGATTTCCGCCACCGGCCAGCCCGTGGGCGGCGAGGTGAGGGTGACCAACGCTCCGAACGGCTCGGTGGGGCCCGCGCTCGTCTGGGCCGGCAGCCGCTACGTGCTCGCCTGGCTCGACAAGCGCTCGGGCGTGGCGCAGGTCTGGCTCGCCAACCTCGACGGGCAGGGCAACAAAGTCGGCGGCGATCGTCTGGAAACCTGCGGGCAGGCGGCGGTCTATCGCCCCTCGCTGGCGTGGACGGGGTCGAGCCTGGGCCTCGCATGGGGAGACTCGCGCAATGGAAATATTGAGGTCTATTTCAAGCTGGTTGGGCCTTGAAGCGGTTGCGCTAGGCTCGGCGGGCGTGGGCGCCCCCCGAGCTTCGTTGGTGCTGGTCTGGCGCGGCAGCGGCCGTGACGCCACGGGCGACCCAGGCGAGTGGGAAGCCGCGCTGCGAAGCCTTTACGAAGCGGGCAAGCGCGCCTGGCCCGATCTCGACTTCTCCGCCGCGGCCTTCGTCGCTCATTTGAGCCGCGCGGTCGTCCCGGGCCTCGCCACGCCTTCCGCGCTGGCCGTGCTCTCGGGCGAGGGGCTCTTCATCACCGGAGCGTGCGCGGCCGGAGTCGCGGGCGCCCCCGGCGCGTTCGAGGCCGCGCTCTTTCCCGGGGTCCGGCGGGCGGTCGGCCGGCTCGACCGCGGCGCGACGCTCGCGGACGAGGTCGAGCAGCAGCTCAGGGTGTCGTTCTTCGTCTCGAGCCAGGCCGACTCGCTGGCATGCAGCTACTCGGGCACCGGAGCCCTGTCGAGCTGGCTCAAGGTGGTCGCGCTGAGGCAAGCCCAGCGCATTCAGAAGTCCCACCGGCCCGCGGCCACCCGTTCCGACGAGGGGCTGGCCGACCTGCCCTCGCCGGGCGCGGACCCCGAGCTCGGGTTTCTGCGCGAGCACTACCGGAAGGACTTCAAGTCGGCGTTCGATGAAGCCCTGGCCACGCTCGGAGACCGCCAGCGGAACGTGCTGCGCCTCAGCCTGCTCGAAGGCCTGTCGATCGACGAGGTCGGCCGGGTCTACGCGGTGCACCGGGCCACGGCCGCGCGTTGGGTTTCCGCGGCGCGCGAGCAGCTCGTCGCCGAGACCCGAAGCCGCATGGCGAAGCGGCTGAAGCTGGGGACCGCCGAGCTGACCAGCCTGATGGGGTTGGTGCGGAGCAACCTGTCGATCTCGCTCAGCCGCGGGCTCGGCCAGGGGCGCTGACGCTACTTCGCCGGGCAATGCGAGAGCCGGGTCTCCATCCGCAGTCGCTCGAGCGCCCAGGTCGTCTTGGAGCCTTCGGCTGCGTTGAAGATCGCCAGGGCGGCTCGCGCCTCCTGACAGGCCTCGACCGCCTGGGGGGGGCCTCTGAGGTCCGACAGGAGCGTCAAGGTCTCGGCGTGCGCCTCGGGCCAGGTGCGGGTCTGCTCGAAGATGGCGGCCGCCTCTTCCAGCGGCGCGACCGAAGCCACGCCCGGGCCGTTCGCCACGAGCTGGACGCGGGCGAGGGCGTACGCCGCGCGGGCGGTGGTCGGGTGGGCCGGGCCCAGCGCCGAACGCGCGAGCCGGACGGCGGCCTCGGCGCGCCTGAGGCCGTCGGCAGGCTTTCCCGAGTCGGCCAGCGCTTCGGCCTGGGTGACGAGCGCCGGCACGAGGCGCGGGTGGGTGGGCCCCAACTTCGATTCCAGGTCCGAAAGCGCCGGCGAGAGCCGCGCCAGCGCTTGCTCCTGCCGCGACGAACGCAGCTCGGTCTCGGCATAGGTGGTGGCGGCGAAGAGCGCGTCCAGGTGGTCCGCCCGCACCGACGCTTCGAACACCTTTCGCGCGCGCTCGTGCTCCTCGAGCGCATCAGGCAGCCGGTGCGCCTCGCGCAGCGCGACCGCCAGCGCGTCATGCGCCTTCGCGGCGTAGCCGTGCTCGGGCCCGCGATCGGCTTCCATCAGGGCCACGGCCTGCCGGGCGTCCGCGATCGCCTCGCGATGCCGTCCGAGCGCGCTCATCGCCGCCGACTGGTAGCAGAGCGCCAGGGCGATCATCGCCGGCGAGATGTTCGAGTCCGCCTGCATCAACGCCAGCGTCTCGCGCAGCCGGGTTTCGGCCTCGACGATGTGCCCCAGCTCGAGGCGCTGCTCGGCCTCGCGGTTGGCCGCCCGCAGCGTCGCCGGGTGCGCGGGGCCCAGCAGCTTCGCCCGCCCGTCCGCTACCGCCGTGAACCCGGCCAGGGCTTCTTCCGGGTGCCCCAGCGACGACTCCGCCTGCGCGAGCAGGAAGCGGGCGTCCAAGGCGCGCCGTGGCTGCCCGAGCTTCTCGAACAGCCCCGCCGCGCGGCTGCTTTGCGCCTTGGCCTCTTCGAACTTCTGCTGGTTCAGGCGCAGGACCGTGAGCGCCATGTCCACCTCGGCGCGCAGGTCGGGCCGGGGCGTGGGGTCGAGCGCGCTCTCCGCCCGCCGCGCCCACGAGTCCGCCTTGTCCACCTGCTTGGAATCGGCGTCGGAAACCAGCACGAGCTCGGCCGCGATGAGCGGCAGCGCCTCGAAGTGGCGGCCCGCCTCGGCCGCCTGCATGGCCAGGTCGAGCAGACCTTCGGCTTCGCGGTCCTCGCCCGCCAACCGGTCGGCGACGGCCGTGGCCAAGAGCGCTTCGGCCTCGACGGGGCGGTACCGGGTCGCCCGGGCCTTCTCGATGGCCGCCTGGCCCTGTCGCTGGGCGTCGTGGAACTTCCCGGCGTGGGAAAGGGCCTCGGTTCGCGCCACGGCCAGCCACGCGTCGGCGACCGCCGCGCGACTGTCCGGGTCGTCGGGCAGGGCAGCGAGCGCGAGCCCCTGGCCCGATTCGCACGCACCGAGGTCCGGCAGGCGCTCGCCGGCAATCCCGGCGCTCTCGACGACGGCACGGTCGCCGCGCGCGAACAGCTCGGCGAACGCCTGAAGCTCTCTCAGGCGCGACTCGAAGCACACGGCGCGGCGGGCGAAGGTTTCCTCCGAGATCTCGTGGCGAACGCGCGCGGCCTCGCAGGCGGCGCGGTAGCCGTCGGTCCAACGCCGGGCGAAGCCGTCGAAGGCCTGTTCGACCGTTTGCCAGGCCTGGTTCGAGAAGGGAGCCCCGGTAGCGCGAAAGGCCTGGCGCACCGCCGCGCGGCGCGGCGCGTCCCAGATTCCCGCGAGGCGGTCGGCCGGGTTCGGGCACCGGTTCGCCGGGCCGGCGAGGCCGAAGGCGTAGCCGAGGGCCAGGCCCACCAGGGCGAGCGCCAACGCCGCGGCGACGGCGCGTCCGGCGCGGCGCTGCCCCTTCTCGAGCTTCCGAAGCAGCGCGTCCATCGACGGGAAGCGATTCTCGGGACGGGCAGCCAGGCCCCGCCGAATCAGCTCGTTCAGCCAGCGCGGCACCTTGGAGCGGCCCATGCGCACCTGGCCCGACTCAATCGCTTCCAGCAGGCCGGCGCTGTCGGACCCCAGGAAAGGCCGCTGGCCCTGGAGCGCCTCGTAGAGCGCCACGCAGAACGAGAACTGGTCCGCCTGCGCGTCCACGCGATCGCCCCGGAGCTGTTCCGGAGCCATGTACGCGGGAGTGCCGAGGACGCCCGACGGGGCCGTCGGGGCCTCGTGGCCGCCGGTGGGCGCGGCCGGGTCGGGGGCAGGGGGCCGGCGCAACAGGTGCACCGACCAGGCCAGCCCGAAGTCGGTGACGAACACGTCGCCGCGGGCGCTGACGAGGACGTTCTCGGGCTTGAAGTCTCGGTGAACGACGCCCGCGGAGTGGGCGGCGGCCAGCCCGGCTCCAGCGCGGCCGAACACGCCGACGACCTGGCGCCAGGGGCGGGGCGGGCGCATCCAGTCGCGAACCGACTGGCCGTCGATGTGTTCCATCGAGACGAAGATGCGGTCGCCGAGGGTGCCGACGTCGTACACCGCGACGACGTTGGGGTGGCGCACCTGCGCCATGAGCTGCGCCTCGCGCAAGAGCCGGGCGCGGGCCTGTTCGGCCTGCTCGAGCAGCATCAGGTCCGGGCGAACCAGCTTCAGGGCGACTTTGCGATCGAGCTTCAGGTCTCGCGCCGAGAGCACCAGGCCCATTCCCCCGGCGCCGAGCGTGCCCAGCACCTCGTACCGGTTGAGGAGCACCTTGCCCGTCTGGTCGATAGGCGCCGGCCCGGTGGCGGGCGAGCCGGGGCCGCCGCGGCTGGCGGTAGCGAGCGCCACCAGAAGCTCGCGGCAGGCGGCACACCCGTCGACGTGCTCTTGCACGGCGGCAGCCTCGGCGGGGGTCGCCTGAGCGTCCGCGAACCGCGCCAGCGCCTCGGGGGTAGGGCAGCTCATCGGGTTTACGGCTTGCCCACCGTCTTCGCGCCGAACGTCTCGGGCAAGAGCCCGGACAGGACGACCGCGACCGCCATCAGCCCCATGAACAGCGCCGCCGCCGCGCCGTAGCCCCCGGTAGGGCTCTTGATGAAGGGAACGGCGAGGATGACGACCACCGCGCCGGCGTTGCCGAACAGCATCAGCAGGCTGGTCGCGGCGCCCGCCTTGTCCGCCCCCGCCACCTGCGCCGACATGTCGAGCAGCAGCGCGAACGCCGGCATGAAGAAGAACCCGAGAGCCGCGCCCAGCACCATCAGGGCCGTCACCGAACTTTGCAGGCACAGCGGTCCGACACAGGCCGCGGCGACCAGCGCGCACGCGACGAGAAAGGGTTTGCGGCGCCGGTAGTGGTCGGACAGCAGCGGCACGATGACGGCGCCGATGATGCCCCCGACGATGATGACTCCGCCGACGAGCCCGGCGGTCACGGCGTTGATTCCGTGGGGCGCGAGAATCTCTTCCAGCCAGGTGGTGAGGCCGTTGAAGGTCCCCAGCCCGAGGAAGGCGATGGCGAAGATGACCTGCAACGGCCGCGAGCGAACCAGCGCGCCGAACCCCGAGGTCTGCGAGGCGCCCCGGGGCTCGGGTGAGCCGGCGGTGTTCGGCCTCGCCACCCCGACGAAGAGCAGCGCGGCCACCGCGGCGACGACGAAGAAGACCACCATCGTCCACCGGAGCCCGACGGCCTCTTCGAGCGCGG
>JAHFDQ010000400.1 GCA_023248915.1 Archangiaceae bacterium
CCCGGCGCACCTGGCGCTCGAAGACGCGGGCGCTCCCGGCCGGGTGGTTTCCTTCGTCCAGCGCGCGGCCCCGCCGGACGTGGCCTGGGCGCTCGAGGTGCTGTCCGCCGCGCTGGGCCGCGCCGACGCCCGGCGGCGGGCGCTGGCCTCGCGGGCGGTCTACCCGCTCGCGCTGGCGGCCTTGTCGCTGGTGCTGGGGGCGCTGGTGCTCTTCGAGGTCCAACCGGCGCTGGCCTTCGTCGCCTCGGCCGAGACCGGGGTGGCGGCCGGCTTGCCGCGGTGGCCCATCGGCCTGGCGTTCTGCCTGTCCATCGCGGCGCTGGCCTATCTCGGGGCGGTGCTCCAGGCCGACCGGCCGTTGTTTCCCTTCACCCAGGTGAGGCGGGCGCACGAGGGGGCCTCCCTCTTGGCTGCTGCAGCCGCGGTGGCCCGGCAGGGCGTGCCACTGCCCACGGCGCTTCGCGCGGCGGCCGAATTGGTCACCTCGCAGGCCGTGAAGGACTCGGCGGAAGGGCTGGCGCGGTCGCTCGACGAGGGGCGCCCGTCGTGGCACGGGACGTTGCTGCTCGGCGAGATTGGCGCGTCGTTGTTCGCCGAGGCGGCTTCCCACGGCGTGGGGGCCGAGAGCCTGCAGGCGCTGGCCGACTTCCACGAGGCGGCCGCCGATGCGGGGCTGCCGGCCCAGCTCTTGAAAGCCGAGGTGGCGGGGCTGGTGTTCGCCGGCCTGGCGGTCGCGGCGGCGGGGTGCAGCTTCTTCCTTTCCTACGCGGCGATGCTGGTGAGGACGTGAGGTGAGCGCGAGGCTCGTGCCAGACGGCGTCGAGGTTCGGCCGCTGCTGTCGTGGCGGGCGCGGCGGCTCAGGTTCGACGACGGCCTGCGTCTGGACGGGCGGGTGCTGGTCGGCCCCGCCCACGAGCGCGTCAGGCTCGACGCCGACCTGGCCGCCCAGGTCGCGGCGGTGCTCGCGGGGCCGCTCCGGGCCGGCACGCTGGCCGAGGTCGGCCAGAGCTTCGCGCGGGCGTTCCAGGGGCCGTTCGGAGCCCGGGCCCTGTCGCGGTGGCTGCTCGAGGCCGCCGCGCACCTCCGGGCCAGCGACGTGCACCTCGAGTTCGGCGTCGCCGCGGCCGAGCTGCGGGTGCGCCTCGCCGGCGAGCTTCAGCCGTTCTGCGCGCTCCCGAGAGAGGCGGCGGCCCGGCTGGTGGCCGCGCTGAAGGGGTTGGCCGGGTGCCTGCCGTACCGCGGCGACGTGGCGCAGGAGGGGCGGGTGCAGCGAGACGGCGTGCTCGCCGACGTCCGGGCCTCGTTCGTCCCGACCGCGCTGGGCGAACGCGCGGCCTTGCGGCTCTTCGGCCAACTGCTGGCGCTCGACGAGTTGGGCTTCGAAGCGCGCACCCTGGCCGCCTTTCGCGCGCTGCTCGAAGAGCGCACGGGCCTCGTGCTGGTGTCGGGAGCCTCGGGGTCGGGGAAGACGACGACGCTGTACGCCGCGCTCGGCCACCTGGCGGCACACCGGGCTGGGGCGCACCTGTCGCTCGAAGACCCGGTCGAGCAGCGCTTGCGTGCCGCCGGCATCCGCGTGGACCAGATCGAGCTCGAACCCTCGCGCGGCCTCACCGCCGAAGCGATGTTGGTGGCGGCCCTTCGCCAGGACGTCGACGTGCTGTGCGTGGGCGAAGTGCGTACCCCGGCCGAGGCGCGGCTCGCCGTCGAAGCCGCCCACACCGGCAGGCTGGTGCTGGCCGGGCTGCACGCGGGCTCGGGGGCCGAGGCGCGCACGCGTATGCTCGACCTGGGCGTCGACGCCAAGCTGCTCTCGGCCACGTTGAAGGGTGTGCTGCACCAGCGCCTCTCGCCTGCGGCCTGCGAGTGCGGGGCCAGGGGCGGCTGCCCGATGTGCCACGGGGTCGGGCGCCGCCAGACGCTCTCGGCCCAGTTCGAGGCGGCCAGCTCGGTCTCGCTGAGAGGGGTCGCATGAAGCGCGGGTTCACGCTCGTCGAGCTGATGGTCGCGGTGGCGGTGCTGGCCGTCGGCGGGTACGTGGCCGCCGACGCTGCCGTCGCCGTCAGGCGCCAAGCGACCGAGGTGGCCTTGCGCGAACGGGCGTTGCAGGTCCTCGAGTTCGAGGCCGGGGCGCTCTTGACCCGGACCGCGGGAGACCCAGGCGTCCGCTCGAAGCT
Source organism: Archangiaceae bacterium (assembly GCA_023248915.1). Classification (GTDB taxonomy): domain Bacteria; phylum Myxococcota; class Myxococcia; order Myxococcales; family Myxococcaceae; genus JAHFDQ01. The sequence goes on from JAHFDQ010000400.1 coordinate 2,179, forward strand.
GCTGGACGAGCTGCCCGACGCGATGATCGACACCCGCACCCAGGGGGCCGCCACCTACGTCACCGTGAGCTGGGGGGCCGGGCCCCGCCGCGCCAGCCGGACGCTGGTGGTGCTCGCCGAGAGGTCGCGATGAGGCGCGGCTTCACCCTCATCGAGCTGGCGGTGAGCCTAACGCTCCTCTCGCTCTTCGTGCCCATCGCCTTCATGGCCGGCCGTTCGCTGCAAGAGGCGCAGTTCGAGGCCGTGGCCGAGGTCGAGGCGGCCGCGGCGATGCGCTCGGTGAGCGAAGAGCTGCGGCGTGACCTGAAGACGATGGGCTGGCCCGACGACGGCGCGCTGCGGCTCGAGGGAGCGGGCGAGTGCCCCGAGGTCGAGTACGTGCTCACCGACGCGCGCGTGCTCGAGCGCCAGGGCCAGGCTGGGTGCGGCCCCGTCCGGGCCATCGCGGCGAATGTCCGCTCGGTCCAGCGCGAGCGGGGCGGAGTGCGGGTCGTCTTCTCGAGACGGGTGTCGGCGACGCGCGAGCGGGTCGACTCGTACTTCATGGGGTTCGGCGAATGAGCCCCCGGTCGGCCAGAGGCTCGGCGCTGGTCTTGGTGGTGGCGGTGCTGGCGGGAGTGGCGGCCGTCGGGGCCGTGCTGGCCGTGCGCCTGTCGGTCGAGCTGGACGGCCGGCGCGCCGACGACCGGCGCATTCAGGCGCTCTGGCTGGCGCGCAGCGCCGCGGCGCTCGGCCGGCCCGGCAAGGTCGAGGTGGCCGTCGGGGTCGACCACGCCCGGGTGACCACCACGGTGACGCCCAGGGGCGAAGGAAGAAAGGTGACGGCGACGGTGGTGCTCGAGCGCCATGGCACCGCGACCGTCGAAGCCGTCATCGGCAAGGTGGGCGCGCCGGTGGACTGGCACGAGCGCTACGACCGGGTGGTGCCCGCGTCGCCTGAATAGTGTCGCTGGGGCTGGCCCGGCCGAAGTAGCCTCTTTCGCCCATGAACGCACTCCAGCAGGTCCAGCCCGCGAAGCTCGTCCCGTCGGCCTTTTCGCACACCCGGTACACCATCAAGCGGCCGTGGCTGACCTTCCTCGGGCGCAAGTTCTACGTGTACGGGCCCGACGGCCAGGTGGTGCTGTTCGTCCGGCACAAGATGATGACGCTGAAGGACGAGTGGAACGTCTTCTCGGACGACACCGAGCGCGTGCCGCTGTTGAAGGTGAAGGCGCGCCAGGCGATAGCCCTCGACATCGTCACCGACATCTTCGACGTCGCCTCGGGTCAGAACCTGGGTGCCGTTCGGAACAAGGGGCTGAAGTCCATCATCCGCGACACCTGGGAATGCCTCGACGCCACCGACGTCGTCGTGGGCAAGTTCGCCGAGGACTCGAGCTCGCTGTTGCGCCGCTTCATCCCGCTCTTGCTCGGTCGCTGGCACCTCGAGATGAACGGCGCGCCGGTCGCCCGCCTCGACCAGGTGTTCCGCTTCTTCTCGAAGGAGTTCAGCCTCGTCGTCTCGGGGCCGCCGGGCAAGGCCGACACCCGCTTCATCATCGGGTGCGCGCTGCTGGCGCTGATGCGGGAGATCTCGCGCGAACAGCAGAGCTGACTCGCCGCTTCACGCCCGAGCATGGCCGGGCGAAATCCGTGGAAACGCCCAGCACCTCGGCGGCTCAGTGGTCCTTGAGCCGGCCGATGTCCAGCGCGTAGCCCAGCGCCCGCTCCACTTCCACCGCCCGGTCTGAAGCGAGTTGGCCAATCATCGTGCGCAGGCGAGCCACCGCCACGGCGTGAAGGTTGTCGAGGTTTGCGACGCAGGGTTTCGGTAGACCCTCTGCTTTTCCCAGGGGCACTTCGACCGGGATGCGCCGTATCGTCGTCGACACCTCGGCCACGGTCACCCGGGTCAAGATGCGGTACGCCTGGTCACGCGAGAGCAGCAAGACGGGCCTCCGGCCAATCGGCTCTGGCAGCTCGGCCCACCACAGCTCATGCTGCCTCACCGCGTCCTCCGCCGCCCGGGAGCGAAGCGCACCGGTTCCCAGGTCGCCGGGTCGAGGTCCACCTCTTTGGTATCGGCGGGCTTGCGGCGGTACGCCTCTTCCATCAACTGCTCGAGGTGCCTATCCAACGCTCGGCGGATCGCCTCGCGAATGAATTGCGAGCGCTTTCGTTCGCGGGGCGGAGCCACGCGATTCAACCTGGCCAGGGTCTCGTCGTCCAGCTCGACAAGTAGCTGATTCATATGAAGTACTATATGGATGTCACTAGCAATCAGCAACCTTCCGCGCGATTCGCGACATCGAGTGCGGCGCCTTCTTGCGGGTGCCGATTCGAACGGCTCGGAGACACTGAACAGTTGCATGCGTCCGGCTGGTCTCCGCGCCTACCGCTCGCGGGCTACAGCGGGTGAGGGCCTTTGCCCAGAGCCACAAGCTTCGCGTGACCTGGCGGCGGCCCTCCTGCCGAACTTGTAAGTACGGCTTACAGGTTGCCCCCTCGTCGAGTTCCCCGTCCGCGAAGATGTCCTTCAGCTGCACCGTGATGTTCTGAGGCGTGGTCTGGAACAGCTCCGCGATTTGCGCCTGGGTGAGCCAAAGCGTGTCGCCTCGATGCGGCACTGGATGCGCGTTCGACCGTGCTGGGTCTGGTAGAGGATCAGCTCGGAGGTTGGGCGGACGACGTCGGTCATTGGCGGACCTTCCGCGGGAAGAGCCCGAACGACGCCGCCCGGTGAACGCAGGCAGCCTTTGGGAAACGGGGCGTCAAGTCACCACCCAGGTGTCGCCGGCGCCGAGCAGCTTCTCCAGGTCGCCCTCGCCCTTGGCCTTCTTCACCGCGGCCGCCTGAGCCAACTCGAGCTCGTGGTGCACCGGCCGGGTGACGGCGCGCAGCACCCCCAGGGGCTCGGGGAAGGCCGGCGGGTCCATCTCGGCCAACAGGAACGCGGCCGAGGCTTCCATCGTCTCGTCGTGGACGACCAGGTCCTTCTCGGTGACTCCGCCCTCGCCCAGCGTCACCACCTCGGGCCTGAAGCCCTTCAGCCGGATGCCCTTCTTGCCCTTCGAGAAGAGCAACGGCTTGCCGTGCTCGAGGCGAAGCTGCATCTCGTCCTTCACCGTTTTCTCGGTGATGCCCTTGTAGGCGCCGTCGTTGAAGACGTTGCAGTTCTGGAAGATCTCGACGAAGGCGCTGCCCTTGTGCTCGGCCATGCGCTTCAACACCATCTGCAGGTGGGCCGGTTCGACGTCGATGGTGCGGGCCACGAAGGTGGCTCCGGCGCCGAGCGCCAACAAGAGCGGGTTGAAGGGCGCGTCGACCGACCCGTAGGGCGTGGACTTGGTCTTCTTGCCCAATTCGGACGTGGGTGACACCTGCCCTTTGGTCAGCCCGTAGATGCGGTTGTTGAAGAGGAGGACCTTCAGGTCTTCGTTCCGCCGCATCATGTGGATGAAGTGGTTGCCGCCGATGGACAGGCCGTCGCCGTCGCCGGTCACCACCCACACCTGCAGCTCGGGCCGGGTCAGCTTCAGCCCGGTCGCGATCGCCGCCGCCCGCCCGTGGATGCCGTGAAACCCGTAGGTGCTCATGTAGTACGGGAAGCGGCTCGAGCAGCCGATGCCCGAGACGAAGACGATCTTCTCGCGGGGCACGCCCAGCTCGGGCAGCACCTTCTGCACCTGAGCCAGAATGGAGTAGTCGCCGCAGCCCGGGCACCAGCGCGCGTCCTGGTCGGACTGCAAGTCCTTCT
>JAHFDQ010000401.1 GCA_023248915.1 Archangiaceae bacterium
TCGTGGCCTGGGTCCAGCACCACCACGCCGAACTGGCTGGGCGCCACCGGCGCCCACGCGTCGTCGGGTTCGACAGCCGCCAGCTCGCTGGACTGCAACACCTGCCACGGCCAGGCAGGCAGCGCGGTCAAGCACCTCACCGTGGCCGTCTCGAGCCACTACGGCGGCACGGGCAACGGCAACAAGTGCACCTCGTGCCATGTCGACTTCACCGGCTTCAAGGACACCGTCACCAACCTCAAGTACGCCCACACCAACTCGACGGCGAACTCGGGCGGCTGCGTGACGTGCCACCGCTTCACCAGCCAGCTCTACACCACGCTCACCAACACCCCGCCGCTCACTCACCCCACCGCCTCGGGCGGGCACCAGTTCAGCCAGACCTTCAGCGTCACCGGTTCGTCCGGCGGCACCAGCTTCACCGCCAACCACACCAACTCGGGCCTGACCAACTGCGGCGCGTGCCACCAGTACTCGACCACCACGGCCTCCACCAACATCTGGCCGTTCAAACACAAGCCCAGCAACCCGGGCATCAGCACCAGCAAGAGCTCGAGCGGCTGCAACATGTGCCACTGACGGCGGCGCGGTTGGCGCGCCTCGTCGCGGAAATGGTGTAAGAGCAGCTCCGATGGACTTGGAGCGGCGACTCGACGCGCGCCTTTCGGCCTGGGGCCTGGTCCGCGAAGAGGACGGCCGCCACACGCCGGCCGCCAGCAAGAACCACACACTGCTGTGCCGCCACCGCCGGGGGCGCCGGGTGCTGGTGAAGGTCGCGGACCACCAAGGCCCCTCGGGAGTGGTGCGCGAGGGCGAGGTGCTGACCCGGCTGACGCCGCTCACCCGCGGCGGGCGCTGCCCGCTGGCGCTGCCCCGCCTCTTCGCCTTCGACCGGGCGCTCGGCGTGCTGGCGGTCGAGTGGATAGAGCCGTCCGAGACGCTGCACACCTACCACCGCCGCACCGGCCGGTACGGCGTCGGCCTGGCGCGCAAGCTGGGCCGGGCCGTTGGTTTCCTGCACCGGGTGAGCCGCGAGCGGGCCGACGCGCTCGGGCCCCGGGCCGAGCTCGCCGACGAGGCCGACCTGCTCGAGGCCTTCCTGCGCCCGCGCCCGGAATTCTACGCGCGCCTGTCGCTCGCCGGCATCGAGCTGCTCTCGCTGATGCAGGCCGACCCGGGCGCGGTGACGGGGCTGCACGAGCTGTCGAAGCCGAGAGCGCCCGAGGAAGGCGTCTTGCTGCACGGCGACCTGAAGCAGGCCAACCTGCTGCGGCTCGGCCGCCGGCCGCTGCACTCGCTGGTGCTGCTCGACTGGGAATTGGCTGCCTGGGGTGACGCGGCCCGCGACCTGGGCGGGCTGGTGGCCGACTACTCGCTGGGCGCGCTCGCGCCCGAGCGGCCGCGCGAGGTGCTGGCTCCGCAGGCGCTCCGGCAGCTCATGCGCGCGCTGGTCGAGGCCTACGCCCGCGAGCGGGGGCCCAGCTTCGCCTTCGACACCGCCTTCGAGCAGCGGATGGCGCGCTGGGCGGGGGCTTCGCTGCTGTTCTACGTCTACGGCATGACGCACTACGAAGGCGAGCTGTCCGAGCGCGGCCGCCGCCTGGTGGAACATGCCGCTCACATGGTGGCCGAGCCCGCGGGCTGGCCCGGGCTGTTGTGGGGGGCGGCGTGAAGGCGCTCGAGCACGCGCTGGACGAGCTGTCCCGCGAGCTCGACCACGAGCCGCACCTCGAGCACGCCGCCTCGGGCCGCGCCGACGAGGCGGTGCCGGCGCTCCGCGACCACCTCTACTCGAAGTACTTCTGCCGGTGGGACGCGCAGAGCGCCTCGCACGGGCGCTACTCGGCCCGCACCTCGGGCGAGCCCGCCTTCGTCGCCGCGCTGGCCGCCGCCGGCCGGGGGGCCCTGTGCTGGGAACCCGGCTGGACGGTGGTGAAGGCCGAGGCCGGCTGGGCCTTCGTGTCCAATGGCCGGGTGAACCTCTTCGTGGACGACCGGGCCCAGTTGGCGCCACGCGAAGCCCGGGTGGGCGCGCCGGTGAGCGTGCGCATGCCGTGCGCCCGCGAAAACGTCTCGCCGGGCTACTTCCACCTGGTGGGGCGGTCGGGGCCCGTTCGCCGGGCCGAGGCGCACTACGAGCTGTTCCTCAACCTCTGCCCGGCCGCGGCCGCGCCCTGGGTGTCGGCGCTGTTGCGCGGCCCGAGGCTCGAACGGCTGCGCTTCGAGGCCAAGGTGGCCAACTCTCCGGGCGCCTACTGTCGCGTCGACACCGCGCACCTGTACGTCGAACCGGCCAGCTACCCGGGCCTGTTGGCCTTCGCGCGGAGTTGGCGGCACGCGCACCCGGGCTGGTGGCGCAAAGGGACTCCGCTGTTCACCCGCGAGCTGGCGCCCGGGTTGGCGGTGGGCGAGGCGCCGCGGGGCCGCGGGGCCGAGAGCTTTGGCCAGGAGCGCTGCCGGCTGGCGGCGGAAGAGGTGGCGGCCGCGCTCGAAGTGGGAGACCGAGCGGCCTCGAGTTGGTGCGTCAGGGTGGAGGCCCGATTTTCTCGCGAGAGGCTGCCCCTCGAGGGGACGGTTCGCTCCCCCGGCCCGCGCCGGAAGGAAACGGAAGGCCCCCGATGACCGCCGTCTTGCTGCTGCTCGCCCTTTCGTCTTCCGCGGCCCCGGCCGGCGACGCGGGCACCGCGGTCGGCCGAGCTGCCCTTCCCGACGCGGGGTTGGCGGCGCCCGGGTGCGGGAGCATCCTCGTTCGCGTCTTGGAGAACGCGCGACCGCTCGAGGCGAACGTCGAGCTGTCGAGTGGGGCCTTCTCATGCGACGGCCAACCGCTCGTCGGCAAGGTGGTTTCCTTGCGAGCCAACGGCAAGGCCGTGGGCGTCGGCGGCCAGCGGTGCGGGACCGTCGAGAGCGACGGCGACGGCTTCACCCTCACCTGGGCATCGAAGCGGCGGCAGTACCGCGGGACGCTTCGGGCCGGGTCCGACGGGACGCGCCTGTCGCTCTACGACGAGGTCCCGGTGGAAGCCTACCTGCGCGGAGTGGTGGGCTCTGAGACGCTGCCCGGTGCGCCCGAGGCCCTGGCCGCGCAGGCGGTGGTGTCGCGCACCTTCGCGCTGGCCTCTCGGGGCCGGCACGGCGGAGCCGGCTACGACGTCTGCGACCTCACCCACTGCCAGCTCTACCGCGGCCGGGAAGACGAGCGGGCCGACGCCGACACCGCGGTGGCGCGAACGGCCGGCCAGGTGTTGCTGGTGGGAGGAGTCGTGCTGCGCCCGGCCTTCTTCCACGCCTCATGCGGTGGCGCCACCAGCTCGGCCGCCGACGTCTTCGGCGAGGAAGGGCTGAACGCCTCGACGTCCGACTCGGTCGAGGGCGGCCCGCCGCTGTGCGCCGGAAGTCCCGACTTCAACTGGACCTGGCAGGTGGAACGGGGCGCGCTGGCCGCCGGGCTGGGCCTCGTGGACGACGGGACGGCCTTCGAGCCGCTCAGACGCGACCGGGCGGGCCGGGTGCTCGAGGTGCGCGCGTTCGGCCAGCGGCTCTCGGGGAACGAGCTGTGGGCGCGGGCCGGCCGCGCCTTCGGCTTCGGCGCCGTGCGCAGCCTGAAGGTGACGGCCGAAGAGGTCGAGCGGGTGGTGCGCTTCACCGGCCACGGCCTCGGGCATGGAGTCGGGCTGTGCCAGGCCGGGGCGCGCGCAGCGGCCGAGCGCGGGTGGCCGGCCTCGCGCATCCTCGGGCACTACTTCCCCGACAGCGCAGTGCGGCCTCAGCCCGCTCCGTGAGCGTCTACTGCGAGAGCACCACCAGGCTGTACGGACCGACCCCGACCGAACCCGAGAACGGCATCCCGTCGCGGCCGGCCCAGCTCGTAGACCGGAAATGCCCGCGCGCTGAAGTTGGCAACCACCACCACGTCGTCACCGGCTCCGCCCCGGCCCCAGCGGTGCCAAGCGAGCACCTTGTCCGAGTCGTTGACGTGAAAGAGGTGAGTGCTCTCGCCGCGCAGGCCAGGCGTCGCAGCAAATCCACGGCCTGGCAGACCAGGTGAGTCGAGCCGTCAGCGGCCGGCCGCTTCGCTCCTCGTGCCTCTCGTTCGCCACCGCGCCTCGCCCGGCATACAGGCACAGCCGGCGGAGGTCCGCGTGAAGCGAGAAGCCTTCCCGGAAGGCGCTCCTCGGCGCGCGCGCCCGCGGCCTTTTCCCTGTGGACCAGCGAGGTACTCGGTAAGTCCCTTTGCGGGGGCTACCTCAAATCGCGCTGCCTACTTCCGCACCACGAGCGAAGCCAACGTGACGCCGAGCGCGTCCGCTACGCGAGAAAGCGTATCGATGCTGGGCTGATGGGCGCTCGATTCAAGTCGGGCATAGTTCGACGCCGCCATGCTACAGGCGGAGGCCACCTCAATTGCCTTTAGGCCTTTCGCCAACCTTACCTGGCGAATACGCGCACCGAAGTCGACGGGCTGCTGTGTCCTAGAAACCTGATCTTGGCGGTACTCCTCACAAGCTTCGTACAAGACCCAGTCGGACGAGAAGTCGGTCGCAGAGCCGTCTGCGAACGCGACCCCAACACCGTGTCGGAACTCATCAAGTGCGACAGCAAACACGACGCCTTCGTGAGGGAGCTTCGCCCGAGGAACATGGAACACAGGTCCCGCTTCGAACGTGACGACGAACTCGTCCCCAAAGGGATCGTACCAAGCGCCTCGAAGTTGGAGCCCATTCTTCAACTTCCAAAAGGGCAAGCGAGCACGCGGTGGCGACGTTCCAGGAGCATCATCGACTCCGAAGACGTTACGAAGTCCGGCCAGAAACTCATCATCAGCAGCGATGAATGCCCGCTCAACCGCAAGAAACTCGGCAAGCATGGTCGATCTCATGCCTGCTTCCCCTCTGCGTGCTGACGTGCCTTCGAAGCCGAGGGGCCGAGTTTCTTCTCCGCCTCGAAACACTTGGTTCGCCAATGCTGCTTTTCGCTTTCGAGCTCGGCGTTCTGTTTGCGCAGCATCGTCACCATACCCTCAAGCGCCTCGTACGCCTTGGTGAGCGAACGAGCGCCCCAATGCCAAGTCCGAGCCGCAGAGTACCGCTAGCTGCCCGGAAGATGGCTTGAAGTCGGGATTAGCGCCGAGCTCCCCTCGCCGGCAAGTAGACGGCGCTCCCGCTGAGCGGGTGGGGTGCTGGTGCGGGCGGAGCGTGGCGTGACGACGTGGCAGTTCTCGGCCCCTGTGCAGAGGTGTCCCATCGCGGCGGTCGCGAGCAGCAGGAGTGCTGGCGAGGAAGGTGACCGCCTGCGGCGGTGGCCAGCGGCGCGGGCCGGTTGCCCAAGCCGAGGCGCCCGAGGACTTCCCGGGCCAGCCCGATGTCGGTGACGAACGCCGTCACCGCATTCGCCCGCCGCAGCGCGCGCACTCGAGAGCTGCAAAGCGGCGCAAGGGCAGCCCCCCGCCCGCTCCTCCCAGGCCCCAACTGCTCCGCCGCGACGGCGCCCCCGCCCTCCAACCCCGCCTCCCCTGCCGCCGACCCGCCCTCATGGCACCCGAGGCTCAACCCATTCACCCAGCCGCCCCCGAGCACGTGGCCCAGGGCCCGGCAGGCCAGCTCGCCGTCGCTGCCGGTTTCGGCCACCAGCACCGCCGGCTGCGCGGCCCAGCTCGGACTCGACGGTGAAGCGCACGTGCGTAATGCGCTCCTTCCAGGCCAGGGTGACCAGGTCGCTCGGCCCCGAGCCCGGGCTCGAAGCGCGACCTCGAGGTCGCGCCGTTCGTCGAACCAGGCCTTGAAGCGCGCTCTCAGCTCGGTGATGAAGACCGCGGTGTTCGAGTGGCCGGGGCGCGCGCAGCGGCCGAGCGCGGGTGGCCGGCCTCGCGCATCCTCGGGCACTACTTCCCCGAC
>JAHFDQ010000072.1 GCA_023248915.1 Archangiaceae bacterium
GCCACACCGTGCAGTTGCGAAAGCGGCGCGCCGGCGTGCCTTCCGACGCGGACGAGGCCGGGCGCGAAGAGCCGACGGCAGGGGCGGGCGTCCTGCCCGCCGAGGACGTCGCCGCCGTCGTCGAGGCCGAGGTCGAGGCCACGCGGAACATTCGCACCGCGGAAGCGAAGCCTTCCCCGCCGATCGCGCCCGAGCCGAGGACGAACCAGTCGGCAATCCCCGGTTGGGTGCCCCCGGCCCCGGCTTCGAAGTCCGTCCCCGTGGGGGCAGACGACGGCGCGATCGATGGGTCGGGGCGGTTCGACATGGTGCCGACCGAGGCCCTGGCTCGGCCGAGCGGCGCCGAACCTCATGCGATTGGGCCTGAACCGACCACGAACAGGCCCATGCCTCTCGGGGCAGAGATCAACTCCGACCTCTTCAAGAATCTGCCGGCCTTTCCGCCGACGCCTGGCGAATTGCCGGCCCAGGTTCGGCAGAAGACCGAGGTCGAGGCCAAGCCGGCGCGCAGCTTCGTCGCGCCGGTGCTTCGGACAGGCTCGGCCGAGCGCATCGACGTCCCCCGCCGGAAGAGCGCGTACGCGTCCGTCGCTTTCCTCGCGGTGCCGGTGCTGGTCGCGGGCAGCCTGGCGGCGGTCTGGGCGCTCGACCTGGGGCACGCGCGCTCGCGGGTGGCGTCGGGCAATTGGCCGAAGCTTCCGTGGCTGACCGGCAAGGCGGGCGGGCTCTTGGCGGCTGAGGACCCGGTGCGCCCCGCGGGCGCCGCGGTCGTCGACGCCGGCGCCGCCGCGCGCCTAGCGCAAGTAGACGCGGGAGCGGCAGAATCTGGGCCCGGACCGGTTCCGGAGGCAGGCAGCCCGGGGGCCGGAGCGGGTGCGCCGGGCGGAACCGACGCGGGGTCGCAGGTTGCCGACGCCGGAGCGACGAACCGGCCGGACGCGGGCGTCACCAAGCCGGGCAAGCCGGTGAAGCCGAATCCGAAGGGCGTGAAGCGTTCGAAGCGCCGCCGGTGAGGCTCGCCGTCAGGCCCGCGTGACCGCGGCGTCGGTGACTTCGAGCGCGCGGTCGATGATGGCCAACCCTTCGCGAAGCTGCTCTTCGGTGATGCACAGGGGCGGGTTGACGAAGAAGTTGTTCCAGCGCACGAAGGTATGCAGGCCGTCTTCGCGGAAGCGCGCCGCCAGCTTGGCCATCGCCCCCATCTGGTCTGGCCGGGCGTTGAACGGCGCCAGCGGTTCGCGGGTCTTCCGGTCCCTGACCAGCTCGACGATGGAGAACAGGCCGATGGACCTGACGTCGCCGACCGAGGGGTGCCGTTCTTTCAGACGGGCCAGCTCGCGGGCCAGCACCTGGCCCAGCTTCGCGGCGTTCTCGATCAGCTTGTCGTCTTCGTAGACCTTGAGCGTCGCCAGCGCCGCGGCGCACGACATCGGGTGCGAGTTGTAGGTGAGGCCGCCGTAGAACACGTTCTTCTCGAAGTGCGCGGCGACCGCGTCGGACATCAGCACCGCCCCGAGCGGCAGGTAGGCCGAGGTCAGGCCCTTCGCGACCGTCATCAGGTCGGGCACCACCTTCCAGTGGTCGGCGGCGAACCACTTCCCGGTGCGGCCGAAGCCCGACATCACCTCGTCGAGAATCAGCATGATGCCGTGCTTCTTGCAAAGGTCGCGCACGCCCTGCAGGTATCCGTCTGGCGGCACGAGAATGCCGTTGGTGCCGGTGACGGTTTCCATCAGGATGGCCGCGATGTTCTGCGGCCCCTCGTAGTCGACCACCTCTTCGATGTGCCGGAGGCACATGAGCGTGCAGGACGGCTTGTCGCCGCAGAACGAGCACCGGTACTGGTAGGGGTCGAGCACCCGCACCACGCCGGGGATGCCGGGTTCGGCCGCCCAGCGGCGCGGGTCGCCGGTCAGCGTGGCCGCGCCGGCGGTGCCGCCGTGGTAGCTGCGGTACCGCACCACCACCTTCTGGCGGCCGGTCACCAGGCGGGCGATCTTGAGGGCGTTCTCGTTGGCCTCGGCGCCCCCGAGGGTGAAGAAGGCCTTGTTCAGGTCGCCGGGGGCGAGCTCTGCCAGCTTCTGGCCGAGGCGCGCGCGGGCTTCGGTCGCCATGTACGGGCTGGCGTAGGTGAGCGTGTCGGCCTGCGCCTTGATGGCGGCGATCACCCGCTCGTCGCCGTGGCCGATGTTGGTGCACATCAACTGGCTGTTGAAGTCGAGGTAGCGCTTGCCGCCCGCGTCCCAGAAGAAGACGCCCTTCGCTTTCACCATCGGAATGGGGGACACCGCGCCCTGCGCCGACCACTCGAAGAGCGTGTGCTGCTTGCACAGCCGGACGATCTCTTCGCCGGACAGAGCGGGCACGTCGGCCATGGAAACCTCTGGTTACGGCTTGGGAGGGTCGAACTTGCCCGACAGCACCTCGCGCACGTCGCGGTCGAAGCGGACCTTGGACGTGGCGATCTCGCGCAGCGAGAGCACCGGGGGCTTGTTCTTCGAGATCTCGATGATGGGGCGGGCGCCGGCCATCAACTGGCGCGCGCGCTTGGCGGCGAGCAGGACCAGCGCGAACCGGTTGTCGACCAGGGGCAGGCAATCTTCGACTGTGACGCGGGCCATGGACTTCCTCGGGCAGTGAAACGAAGCCGGGCACCCTACGGGCGGCGGGGCCCCAGAGTCAAGGCCGAGCCGCCGTGCGCGCACTTTGCGGCGGGGCGCGAACCTGCTATCCGCCACTGTCCGGTCAGGGCACCGCGCGGGGTAGGGGCCGTGCGCTTTTCGGAGGGCCTCGATGCATAGACCCATTGTTGCGCTGGCGTCGTTCTTGGCAGTCGCTCCGGCGGCCTGGGGCGCGGCCGGCGCGGCGCTAAATGTCGAGCCCGCTCCCGCGAACCCCGACTCGGAGGTGCCGGCCCAGCTCGCCCGCACCCCGACCGGGGCCTCGGGCGAAGCGGGCGCCGATGCGAATGACTCGGCGCGGCCCGGCGCGCAGGCGACTCCCAAACAAGTCGGGGCAGGAGCTTCGGCCGTGTCGCCACCCGACGCGGGCGTGGCCTGGGCCGGCCAGGCCGCGGCTGAACCTCCTCCGGTCGAGAAGCAGAAGGACGAGCTGGAGGGCCGAATCGGGGCAGCCCTGCGAGCGAGCGCGCAGGCGACCTCGCCCTTCGCCGTCGACTCGCTGGGCACCTCGGTGAGGCCGAACCCGATAGAGACGCGGCTGCGCATCGGGCCCGAGGTCCGGTTCGGGCCGTTCGGCCTATTGGCCGACATCGAGACGTCCACTGGCGCGGTGTCGGGCTTGCCACCCTCCGAGCTGGTCGGCGAACGCACCGCCCACCCCTCGCTCGAGGCTGTCAACCTGCGCGAGGCCTACCTCGAGTACCGGGCGAAGACCTGGGTGGTGCGCGCGGGGCAGCAAGCGTCGAGCTGGGGGCTGGGCCTGGTGGCCAACCCTGGCACCCACGACTTCGCGCCGGGCGAGGGCTTCGGCGACGTGCGCTACGGCGACTCGTCCTACCGGGCGTTGCTGGCGGGCCGGCCGCTCTACGGCCTGGGCGGCGCCTGGCGCGCGATCGAGCCCGCTGTCGCCGCCGACATGGTGGTGAAGGACGACACCGCCGACTACTGGAACGCGGGCGACCGGGCGCTGCAGGGGGTGGTGGCGGTGCGCTTCAAGGTGGACGACGACCGGCACGTGGGCGTCTACACCGTCGTCCGCCACCAGCGGTCGGCGCACCCGGAAGACACCCGGGGCACCGACGCTTTCGTGGTGGACCTCGCCGGGAAGTGGCAGTGGAAGAGGTCGGACGACCAGGTGCTGAGGGCCGGCGTCGAGCTGGTGAGCATCTCGGGGACCAGCAGCATGGCGCAGAGCGAGACCGCGCCTGTTCAGCAGATTCGCCAATTCGGAGCGGCCCTGAAGCTGGCGATGCGGGCCTTCCGGCTCGAGTACTACGTCGACGCCGGGTACGCCTCGGGCGACCAGAACCCGTACGACGACAAGCTCGAGGGCTTCCGCTTCGACCCGGACTACCACGTCGGGCTCATCCTCTTCGACGAGGTGCTGGGGTACCAGTCGGCGCGGTCTTCGGTGCGCGGGTCTAATCCGGCGCTGGTGGGCGTGCCCCCTTCGGGCGTGGACCTGTTGCCGACGCGCGGGTCGGTCTCGGGGGCGGCCTACCTCTTCCCGCGGCTCCGCTACGCGCTGGCGGAATGGGCGGACGTCTACGGGGGCCCGCTGGTCGCGCTGTCGACGGCCCGCCTGACCGACCCGTACTCGACGAGGGTCGCCGGCGGCGGCTCGCTGAACGCCCTCGGAGGCAGGCCCGGCGGGTTTCTTGGCGCCGAGCTCGACGTCGGGGCGCAGGCGCGCTTCAAGCCGCACCCGGCGATGGTGGTCTCCGCGACGCTCGAGGCGGGGCTGCTCTTGCCGGGCAGCGCCTTCGCCAACGAAGCGGGGGGGATTTTGGGGCCGGTCATGGTCGGCCGCGCCCGCCTGGGGGTGAGCCTGTGAGCCGGACGACCTCGAAGCCGGCGCTCGCCGCGCTGAGCCTGGCGCTGTGCCTCGCGGCCTCGGGCTGCGCCTCGCCCGAGCCGGCCGGGTTGCGCCTGACCGATGAAGGCACCGGCGCGCGGGTGAGGTTCGACCTCGAAGCGCGGCCGCTGCCCGACATTCCCCTGCCCAACGACTTCGCCACCCGGTTCGACCCGTCGTCGCCCACCGGGCATCGGGTGAACGCGAGCCTGTCAGCGTCGACCGAATGGGAGAAGGCGACCCGCCGCACGCTCGACCAGCTCGACGGCTGGGGCACCTACGCGCCCATCACCGTGGCCTTCGACAAGCCGCTCGACGTCGAGGTGCTCTTTCAGCGGCACCAGGGTGACGACTACCGGTTCGACGACGACGCGGTGTACGTCATCGACGTCACCCCCGACTCGCCCGACTTCTGCCAGGCGGTGCCGCTGGACATGGGCCAGGGCAACTTCCCTCTGACGCTCGAGCGCACGTCCTACTACCCGAACGACGTTCACAACGACGACGACCAGCTCATGTTCGAAGAGCGCGAGGAAGACGCGAACGGCAACGGCGTGCTCGACCCCGGCGAGGACCGCGACCGGGACGGCGTGCTCGACCACCCGAACACCCGCCACGGCGTGCCCGACCGCTTCCACGCGATGACTTTCTACGAGCGGGAAACCAACACGCTCATCCTGCGCACGGTGATGCCGCTGCACGAGAACACCACCTACGCGGCGGTGCTCACCCGGCGGCTGGTCGACACCAACGGCCAGCCGGTGCGGTCGCCCTTCGAGTACGTCAACCACGCCGCGCAGACGAAGGCGCTCTCCCCGCTCGAGGGTTGCGCCGGCCACTACGGGCTGGGGCTGGACGACGTGGCGTTCGCCTGGGCCTTCACCACCCAGAGCACCACCCGGGACTTCCGCGCCATTCGCGACGGGCTGTACGGCATCGGCCCGCTGTCGCGCTTGGCCGACGAGTACCCGGCGAAGGTGACCAAGCTGCACCGCCTGCTCGACGACACCGGCGGGAAAGTGAACGTGCAGATCGTGCCCGGCGACGTCTTCCTCGCCGCGGCCAAGAACGCGCTGCCCAGCCTGCTCGGCGGCAGCGCGAGCGACCCGGACATCGCGGCCATCTTGGAGGGGGCGAAGTTCATCGACTACCACGTGGTGATTTCCTACGAGTCGCCGCAGTTCTTTCCGCGCACCGAGCTCGACCTCGACCCTTCGCTGGCGGCCGACAAGTACAAGGACTCGACGCGCTCGGGCAAGATGCTGCCGCTGTACGAGCAGGTCTGGCGGCTCGACCCGGTGTCGGGGGCCGCCTTCACCCGGTCGGAAACCGTCACCGCGTGGATTACCATTCCCAAGAACCGCAAGGGGCAGCCCGCGCCGGTGGCGATACTGGGCCACGGGTACACCGGGGCGAAGACCGACCCGATGGTGTACGGCGGCTTCTTCGCCCGCCTGGGCCTGGCGACCATCGGCGTCGAGTGTGTCAGCCACGGCCTGGGGCTGGGCGCCGACGACCTGCTCTTGGCCAAGGGGCTGTTCGGTGCCCAGGGCATGGAAGGGATGTACAAGGCGATCTTCGAGAACCACCGCGCCTTCGACCAGAACGGCGACGGCATCGCCGACTCGGCCGCCGACTTCTGGACCGCCTACATGCCGCACACCCGCGACGTGGTGAAGCAGTCGGCGGTGGACTACCTGCGGCTGGTGCAGATTCTGAAGTCCTTCGACGGCACCCAGCGGTGGGAATGGGACGTCGACCACGACGGGGTGAAGGACCTGACCGGCTACTTCGACGGCGACGGGGTGGTGGACGTCGGCGGTAGCGCAAACATCGCCTACACCGGCGGCTCGCTGGGTGGAATCATGGCGGGCATGGTGGGCGGCCTCGAACCTAACGTGTCGGTGGTGGTGCCGGTCTCGGGGGCGGGCGGGCTGGGCGACGTGGGCGTTCGCAGCATTCAGGGAGGCGTGGCCGAAGCGGTCAACCTGCGCATGATGGGCCCGCTCCTGTTGACCCGGACCAACGCCTCTGGCGGGCTCGACGTCTGGCAGTACGTGCCAGACCTGAACGACCTGGGTGCGGTCGACCTTGGCCCGCTCGGAGCCGTCCCCGTCGAGGGCGACACCGCCATCGTCCGCAACCTCAAGACGGGCGAGTATCGCTGCGGGCCGGTCATCGCCGGGGGCCTGCTGCGCGCGGCCGTCTCGTCGGACCAGGGTGACGGGCTGGTGCTCGAGGTCTACCGCGGGCCGCTGTTGCCGCAGGAACGCGAAGGTTGCCGGGTGCCTGAGGGTGTCACGCCCTTCGTCGTGTTCGACACGCTGGGCGTCGAGGCCAAGTTCCAGGCCGTCACCCACCCGGCCGGCGAGCGCCTGACCGCGCTCGGCGACGGCTTCGGCGTGCGCCGGCAGACGCCCGAGCTGCGGCGGCTGATGGGCATCGCCCAGACGATTCTCGACTCAGGAGACCCCATCAACTTCGCGCCCTACTTCGAGCGGTGGCCGATGACGTACGGCACCGGCGAAACGGTGCACACCCGGGCCATGGTGATGAACACCATCGGGGACATGAACGTGCCCATGGCCACCGGCGCCGCGCTGGCCCGGGCCGCGGGGCTCATCGACCTGACCCAGAAGGACGCTCGCTACGGCAAGACACCGAACCAGATGCTCATCGACACCGGCGCGCTCGAGGCCGTCGAGCGCACCGGCCGATACCTCAACTCGGCCGGAGAGCCGGTGCTGATGGATCTGGAACACTTCTCTTCCATCGTCCCGGTGGATGACGGCTTCGACGTGCCGAGGCTCAGCCCGCCGCTGAGGCTGGTGCGCGCGGCGGCCAACGGCGGCTACTCGGGCGCGCTCTTTCCGATGGTGAAGCCGACCGGCCGTCACGGGTTCGACACGCCGGACCCGAGCCGGCCCTTCGACCTGGGCTCGTTCCTGTTCAACATGCTGGGGCGCTACCTCGTGTCGGGCGGCCGCGACTTCGTCATCGAGAAGTGCGAAGTCGACAACAGCTGCGACTGGATTCCGCCACCGCTACCGTAGCCACCCATGAGGTTCACCCGAACTCTTCCGGTACTGCTCGCGGTCGTTTCGTGCCTCGCTTCGATGGGGGGCGCGAACGCCCAGGGTTGGTACAGCCAGGCGTGGAGCTACCGCAAACCGCTTACCATCGACCCCACCAAGGTCGGAGCGGGGGGCGTGACGAACTTCCCGGTCCTCATCAGCCACGCCGACGTCGACCTGCAGGCCAAGGCCCAGGTGAGCGGGAACGACATCCTCTTCACCTCGTCGGACGGCACGACGAAGCTGAGCCACGAGGTCGAGCGGTACGTGAGCGCAACCGGCGCGCTGGTGGCGTGGGTCAAGGTGCCCAGCGTGTCGGCGGCGGTCGCGACCACCGTCTACATGTATTACGGAAACGCCTGCGCGCCTGACCAGCAGGACAAGCCCGGAACCTGGGACGCGAACTTCGCCGGCGTTTGGCACCTGCCCGACGGGACCACGCTCACGGCGAACGACTCGACCTCGAACGGGAACAACGGGACGATCACCGCGGCCACCGCCACCGCAGGGACGGTCGACGGGGCGGGCAACTTCGATGGAGTGAGTGGGAAGGTCAACGTCGGGCACGCCGCCAGCCTGAAGCTGACCGGCACTCCGAACATGACCGTCGAAGGGTGGGCGAAGCGGGTGTCGGGAACGGCGCCGTTCTCGATCTTCACGAACGGCAAGGGCGGAGGGGCCGGCAACATCACGTTTGCCATGGACGTCGGAATCGGCTGCGGCACTGGCGGCGTCATGAAGATGTCGAAGTTCGACGATGTCAACATCTGCCTCGGCGGCGTGCCCGAGGACACGAACTGGCATCACTACGTCGGCACCTGGTCCACGACGGGGGTGCGGCTCTACGTGGACGGCGCCCTGGTGTTCACGCACCCCAACACCGACAACATCGTCGTAGAGACCTGGCCGCAGGATGTCTTCATCGGGTGGGAGGCCACCGAGAACCAGTACTCGAACGGGAAGATCGACGAAGTGCGACTGTCGAACACGGTCCGTTCGGCGAGCTGGGTCGCGACCGAGTACAACAACCAGAACACTCCCTCGACGTTCTACGCCGTGGGAACTGAGGCCGCCGCAAACGCGGTGGCGCAAGTCAGCTTCCGGTCTGCCTCGGCGGCGACGGGCCTACCCTCTCCGCTCACCATCGCCAAGCCTGCCTGCACCGCGCAGAACGACGTGATGATCGCGTCCATCGCGGCCAGTCCCAACTTCGCCAGCGGCACCGCCGACGTCGGAATCACGCCGCCGGCCGGCTGGACGCTCGTCCGCCGGCTCGACGACACCGTGGGCAACACCCAGAACTCGCTCGCCGTGTACTGGAAGGCGGCGGGCGCGGCGGAACCGGGCACCTACCAGTGGACCTTCACCTGCACGGGGACCTGCACCTCGTTCGGCAACACCGTTGGCGGCATCCAGTCGTTCATCGGCGTCGACATTCTCAGCCCCATCGACGTCGAGAATGGGGCCGTCACCGCGACGGGCACGAGCCACTCGACCCCGAGCGTCACCACCACCGTCGACCAGGCGATGCTGGTGACGTCGTTCGCGTACGCGAGCTCGTTCGTCTGGGTCAAGCCCGCGGGAGAAACCGAGGCCTTCCAGGTTTCGAGCGTGGCGCCGCCGAGCAACGCGGGCGTGTCGGTCGAGGGAAGCTACGTCATCAAGCCGACCGCCGGGGCGACGGGGGTGAAGACCGCCACCTCGGGCGACGCCGACGAGGGCAATGCCCACATTCTCGCGCTGAGGCAGGGCACGCCGGCCGGCGCCAAGCTGGCCTTCACGGTGCAGCCCGCCAGTACCCAGGCGGGCGCGTCGATTGCGCCGGCGGTGGTCGTCGAAGTCCAGGACGTCTTCGGCAACAAGCTGGGCGGCTCTTCGGCAGCGGTCACGCTGGCCATCGGCACCAACCCGGCGACAGGCACCCTGAGTGGCACGGTGACGAAGAACGCCGTCGCCGGGGTCGCCACCTTCTCCAACCTGTCCATCGACAAGGCGGGGGCCGGTTACACCCTCACCGCCGCCGCCGCCGGGCTCACCGGTGCGACCTCCAACTCCTTCAACATCACCGCCGGCGCCGCCAACAAGCTGGCCTTCACGGTCCAGCCGTCCGACACCACCGCCGGCCTGTCCATCGGCCCGGCAGTGGTGGTGACGGTGCAGGACGCCTTGGGCAACACCGTCACCTCTTCGTCCGCCAGCATCTCTCTCGGCATCGGCGCCAACCCGAGCCTGGGCACGCTCTTCGGCACCAACCCGAAGAGCGCAGTCGCCGGCGTGGCCACGTTCTCCGATCTCGCCATCGACAAGGCGGGCCCGGGCTACACCCTCACGGCCGCGTCGGGGGTGCTGACCGGCGCAACCAGCACCGGCTTCAACATCACGGTGGGCGCGGCGAGCCAGGTGGCCTTCACCGTCCAGCCTTCCAACTCGGCCGCGGGGGCCTCGCTGGCGCCCGCGGTGCAGGTGACGGTGCAGGACAGCCAGGGCAACACCGTCACTTCCTCGTCGGCCAGCGTCACCGTGGCCTTCGGCGCCAACCCGGGCGGAGGAACTCTCTCCGGCACGTTGACCCAGAGCGCGGTTGCCGGCGTGGTGACCTTCGCGGGCCTGTCGATCAACAAGGCGGCGAGCGGGTACTCGTTGGCCGCTACGTCCGCCAGCCTCACCGGCGCGACCAGCGCCAGCTTCAACATCTCGGCCGGAACGGCGACGCAGTTGGCCTTCACGGTCCAACCGGCCACCACCACCGCCGGAGCCGCCCTCACGCCCTCGGTAACGGTGCAGGACGTCTTCGGCAACACGGTGACGTCGTCCGTCGCCAGCATCACAGTCGCCATCGGCACCAACCCGAGCGGCGGAGCGCTGTCGGGCACCAACCCGAAGAGCGCCGTCGCCGGCGTCGCCTCGTTCGCCAACCTGTCCATCGACAAGGCTGGCTCCGGCTACACCCTGACCGCTTCGTCGGGAGCCCTGACCGGCGCCACCAGCGTCACCTTCGACATCACTCCCGGCGCGGCCACCCAGTTGGCCTTCACGGTCCAGCCGACCGCCACCACGGCCGGCCTGTCCATCGGTCCGGCCGTCGTGGTGACGGTGCAGGACGCGCTGGGCAACACGGTGACTTCCTCCGCGGCCAGCATCACCTTGGCCATTGGCTTCAACCCCGGGGGCGGAGTCCTTTCCGGCACCAACCCGAAGAGCGCGGTCGCAGGCATCGCCACCTTCAGCAACCTGTCCATCGACAGGTCAGGCATCGGCTACACCCTGACGGCTTCCGGGACGAGTCTCACCGGCGCCACCAGCAGCAGCTTCGACATCGCCGTCGGCGCGGCCAACAAGCTGGCCTTCACCGTGGCTCCGTCGAACACCACAGCCGGCGCCTCGGTGGCTCCGGCCGTTGCGGTGACGGTGCAAGACGCCTTCGGCAACAAGGTGACCTCGTCGGCGGACACCGTCACGCTGGCCATCGGCTCCAACCCGGGCGGCGGGACGCTGTCTGGCACCGCTTCCCTGGCGGCCAGCGCCGGCGTCGCCACCTTCAGCAACCTGTCCATCGACAAGGTGGGCACCGGCTATTCGTTGACGGCCTCGTCGGGAGTCCTGACCGGCGCCACCAGCCCCGCCTTCGACATCGTCGTCGGGGCCGCCGCCAAGCTGTCCTTCACGACCGGCCCTTCCACCGCGGTCGCCGGCGCCTCGGTGGCTCCGGCGGTGGTGGTGACGGTGCAGGACGCCTTCGGCAACACCGTCACCTCGTCGTCGGCGAGCATCGCCTTGGCCTTCGGCGCCAATCCGGGCGGCGGCGCGCTCTCAGGCACCAATCCGAAGAGCGCGGTTGCCGGAGTCGCCACGTTCAGCGACCTCAACGTCGACAAGACGGGGGTGGGCTACACGCTGGCGGCTTCCTCGGCGTCGCTCACCGGCGCCACCAGCGGCACCTTCGACGTCGTGCCGGGCGCCGCGTCGAAGCTCGCCTTCACCGTTGCTCCCACCACCGCGGTCGCCGGCGCCTCGGTGGCCCCGGCCGTCGTCGTGACGGTGCAGGACGCGCTCGGCAACACCGTGACGTCTTCGTCCGCGAGCATCGCCCTTGCCATCGGCGCAAACCCGGGCAGCGGCGCCCTCTCGGGCACCAACCCGAAGAGCGCGGTGGCCGGCGTCGCCACCTTCAGCAACCTCTCCATCGACAAGGCGGGGGTCGGCTACACCCTCGACGCCTCTTCGGGGGCGCTCACCGGCGCCACCAGCGGCGCCTTCAACATCCTTCCCGGGGCAGCCGCCAAGCTGGCCTTCACGACGCAGCCGGCCACCGCCACCGCCGGAGCCGCCCTCACCCCCACCGTCACGGTCGAGGACGTCCTGGGCAACACCATCACTTCGTCGGTCGCGAGCGTCGCCATCGCCATCGGCGCCAACCCGGGGAGCGGCACTCTGTCCGGCACCACTCCGAAGAGCGCGGTGGCGGGCGTCGCCGCGTTCGCCAACCTCTCCGTCGACAAGGCGGGGGTGGGGTACACGCTGACGGCGACCTCGGCCGGTCTCGCCGGAGCCACTTCGGTCGCCTTCAACATCAACGCCGGCATCGCCACGCAGCTCGCCTTCACGGTGCAGCCGCTCGGGACGACGGCGGGCGGCACCCTCACTCCGACGGTGTCGGTGCAAGACGCCCTCGGCAACACAGTGCCCACCGCGACTCCCGCCATCACGGTGGCGATCGGCGCCAACCCGGGCGGCGGCGTGCTTTCCGGCACCAACCCGAAGAGCGCGGTCGCCGGCGTCGCCTCGTTCGCCAACCTGTCCATCGACAAGACGGGCACCGGGTACACCCTCGTCGCCTCGGCCGCCGGACTTACCGGGGCCACCAGCGCCACGTTCGACATCACGGTGCTGGCGGCCTCGAAGGTGGTCTTCACCGTCCAGCCCACCAGCGCCTCGGCGGGCGCGGCGATGGCCCCGGCGGTGGTGGTCGAGGTGCAGGACAGCTTCGGCAATACGGTGGCGGGCGCTTCGACCAGCATCACGCTCGCGTTCGGCGCCAACCCGGGCGGCGGCACTCTCGGAGGCACCGCGACGGTGAGCGCCGTCAACGGGGTGGCGACCTTCGCTACCCTGTCGGTGGACAAGGCGGGAGTCGGCTACACCCTCACCGCCACGGCGGCGGGCCTCACCGGAGCAACCAGCACCGCCTTCAACGTCGCGGGAGGCGCCGCGGCGAGGCTGGCCTTCACGGTGGGGCCGACCAACGCCGTGGCGGGCAGCGCGCTCGCTCCGGCGGTCGTAGTGGCAGTGGAAGACGCGTTCGGGAACGCGGTCGCATCCGCCACCGACAGCATCACCCTCGGCATCGGCGCGAACCCGGGCGCCGGCACCCTGTCCGGCGTCAACCCCAAGAGCGCCGTGGCGGGGCTCGCCAGCTTCAGCGACCTCTCCATCGACAAGACGGGGGTGGGTTACACGCTGACGGCCTCGTCCGGAGCGCTGACCGGGGCGACTAGCGCCGTGTTCAACATCACGGTGGGGGCGCCCGCCGAGCTGGCCTTCGTGGTGCAGCCGACGGGGGCGTCCGCGGGCGCGGCCTGGTTGCCCTCCGTGACGGTGGCGGTGCAGGACGCGCTGGGCAACACCGACACCTCGTCGACGGTGAGCATCGCGGTCGTCCTCGGCGCCAACCCGGGCGGCGGCACGCTGTCGGGGACGGTGGCGCAAGCCGCAGTCGCCGGGCTGGCCACCTTCCCGGGCCTTTCCCTCGACAAGGTGGGCACCGGCTACACGCTGGCCGCTTCGTCCGGCGGGCTGACCGGGGCCATCAGCGCCGCTTTCGACATCGCGCCGGGCGTCGCGGCGAGGCTGGCGTTCATGGTGCAGCCGACCTCGTCGGTGGCGGGCACGGCAGTCGCTCCGGCGGTGGTGGTGACGGTCGAGGACGCCCTGGGCAACACCGTCACGTCCTCGGCGGCGCCCGTCGCGCTGGCCTTCGGCGCCAACCCCGGCGCGGGCACGCTGTCGGGCACGACCCCGTTGGTGGCTTCGGGTGGAGTCGCGTCGTTCAGCGACCTGTCCGTGGACAAGGCGGGCACCGGCTACACGCTGGTGGCCACGTCGGCGGGGCTCACCGCGGCGACCAGTCTCGCCTTCGACATCGCGGTGGCGGCTCCGGCGAAGCTGGTCTTCACGGTGCAGCCGGCGAGCACCTCGGCCGGGGCCGCGCTCAGCCCCTCGGTAGAGGTGCAGGACGCCTTCGGCAACGCCGTCACTTCATCGTCGGCCAGCGTCGCGCTGGCGGTGGGGAACAACCCGGGCGGCGGCGTGCTTTCCGGCGCTGCGACGCTCGCGGCGGCGGGTGGAGTCGCGGCGTTCAGCGGCCTGTCGCTCGACAGGGCTGGAGCGGGCTACACGCTGGTGGCTTCCTCGGCGGGGCTCGCCGGAGCTGCCAGCGCGGCCTTCGACATCGTCGCCGGTTCGCCCGCGCAGCTCGCCTTCGGGATTCAGCCGTCGAGCGCAGTCGCTGGGGCGCCGATGACTTCGGCGGTGTGGGTGCAGGACGCCTTCGGCAACCTGGTGAGCGGCTCGACCGCTTCCATCACCGTGGCCCTCGGCAACAACCCGGGAAGCGGAGTGCTGTCCGGCACCAACCCCCTGAATGCGGTGGGCGGGGTGGCGGCCTACGTCGACCTGTCGGTGGACAAGGCGGGGACCGGCTACACGCTGGTGGCCGCCTCGAGTGGACTGGTCGGGGCCACCAGCGCCGCCTTCGACATCACGGCCGGAGCCGCGGCGCAGTTGGCCTTCCTCACGCAGCCTTCGAGCGCGCTGGCGGGAGTGGCGCTCTCTCCTTCGGTACAGGTGGCGGTGCTGGACGCGCTGGGCAACGCGCTTCCGTCGTCCACCGACAGCATCGGCCTGGCGCTGGCCAACAACCCCGGGGGAGGGACTCTGTCGGGGGGCGGCGCGTCGGCGGCGGTGGGCGGAGTGGCCTCGTTCGCGGGGCTGACGGTGGACAAGGTGGGAGTGGGCTACACGCTGGTGGCCACTTCCGGCGCGCTCTCCAGCGCCACCAGCACGCCCTTCGACATCAGCGTGGCGGCGGTGGCGAAGCTGGCCTTCGTGGTGCAGCCGTCCAGCTTGGTGACCGGAGGCACCCTCGCGCCGGCGGTGCAGGTGGCGGTGCAGGACGCGCTGGGGAATACCGACACTTTCTCGACGGCCAGCATCGCGGTGGCGTTGGGCAACAACCCGGGGGGCGGCCTCTTGGGCGGGGTGGCGGCGGTGAACGCGGTCGGCGGAGTGGCGACGTTCGCCGGCCTGACGTTGGACAAGGTGGGAGTGGGCTACACGTTGGTGGCCACTTCGGCCGGGCTGCCGGCGGAAACCAGCGCGGCGTTCGACGTCACCGCGGGGCCGGCGGCGAAGCTGGCCTTCGTGCTGCAACCGTCGGGTGCCGTCGCGGGAGCGGCACTGTCGGCTTCGGTGCAGGTCCAGGACGCACAAGGCAACGCCGTCACCTCTTCGACGGCCGGCGTCGTGCTGGCGCTGGGCAACAACCCCGGGGGAGGCGCGCTGAGCGGCGTCTCTTCGGCGGGGGCGGTGGGCGGCGTGGCGGCCTTCAGCGGGCTGTCTATCAATCGGCCGGGAGTCGGGTACACCCTCACGGCTGCTTCCAGCGGGCTCACCGGGGCCACCAGCGCGGCGTTCGACATCACGGCCGGCGTGGCGGCGCAGTTGGCC
>JAHFDQ010000402.1 GCA_023248915.1 Archangiaceae bacterium
CGTCGGGCCGACGATGCCAGTCGACCCGGTGACGCCGGGAAGCCCGTCTGGGCCCGCGATGCCGTCTGGTCCTTGAGGTCCGCGCTCGCCCTGAGGGCCATTGCACGCGGTCAGTGTCGCGAACGCGACGGTGATTGAGAGTACGGAGCCCAACTGCCAGGTTCGAAACATCGAGTCCCTCCTCAAGGGTGTTGTTGTGGAGGGGCACGTTCTGCCGTGGCCGAAGGTGCAACAATCGCGAGCTGATCGAACTGTTAACTAGTCGGTTAGGCCAATTGCTTTGGTGGATAAAATACGCTGCTCGGCCAGGCGCTACCCTCGAAGTCGCGGATCAGAGCACGCCTCCTCGACGGGCGAGGGATCACTCGGTCCACTGCCTTTCCCTGATCCATGCGGGCTCTGGCCGCGGTCCTCGAGAAACGGGTTTTCAGAGGGGAATTGGCCGCGATCAGACCGAGCTCGGCGTCGCTCCACTAGCCCACCTTATCGGCGCGATTATTCGGGCTCGCGACACGGGAATTTTGTTCGAGCGTCAACAATCGATCTGTGCCTAATCTCCCCCACTTTTCGCCGTCCAGGGAGGTTCATAAATGCTTCGCTCGAAGTTGCTTCTCGCAGTCTCCGTGACTGCTTCCATGTTTTTGGCCGCCGCGTGCAACGGCCCCCAGGGCGAGCGTGGCCCGCAAGGTGCCGACGGCATCGCAGGCCCCGACGGCCTCCCCGGAGTCACCGGCGCGAGCGGCGCTGCGGGTTCCACCGGCGTCAAGGGAGCGACCGGCGCCGCGGGAGCAACGGGCGCTGCAGGCGCGACCGGCGCCGCGGGTGCCTCGGGAGCGGCTGGTGCGTCAGGCGTTGACGGAGCGACGGGCGCCGCGGGCGCGACGGGCGTTGACGGCGCGACGGGTGTTGACGGCGCGACCGGACCTACGGGCGTAGACGGAGCGACCGGCGCGGCCGGGCAGAACTGCGCTGTGACGCCGTTCGACGGTGGCGTGACCATCACCTGCCCGGGCAGCGCCCCGGTGAACGTCACCAACGGCACCGACGCCTCGACGGTCGTCGACTTCTCGACCCTGACCGCCGCCGAGCTCGAAACGCTCGACATGACCATCACCGTCATCGGAGTCACCGACGTCGCCAAGCCGGTGGCCGGCTTCAAAGTCACCGATTCGAAAGGCCGTGGCGTCAAGAAGATTCCGCCGGCCAATTTCCAGGGCATCGCGCTCTTGAAGCTCGTGCGCGCTAGCGCCGCAGCGGACGGTGGTAGCGGCATTGGCAACGACACTTGGGTCACCTACATCGCGAACTGCCAGACCTGCACGTCGTCCACCGAGACCGCCACCGCGGCCAACCTCGTCGATAACGGCGACGGCATCTACGCGTACACGTTCCTCAAGAACGTGCAGAACGCCGCCACCGCCGGGACGACTTATGACGCCAATGCGGTCACGCGCTTCGCCATCCGGCTGGTTGCCACGGGTAATCCATTCAGGCCGGTCAACCAGGTGTTCGAGTACGTCCCCGCCACGGCCGCGGTCGTCACGGGCCAGAACGAGAAGGTCGCGACCGCCAACTGCCTCGAGTGCCATGGGCAGTTCCGAGGCAATGCGCTCAACAAGGGCGGCGTGATGAAGTTCCACAGCGGCCAGCGCTACATCGTCCCCGTCTGCTTCACCTGCCACAACGACCAGCGGAAGTACTCGGGCGCCGACGCGGGTGGCAACTCGCTCATTCCCGATCCGACCATCGACCTCACCGCGGGCACCGTGGTCGCCGCCGATGGAGGAGCAGTGGGCTATATGCGCGGCCAGGCAGTCCTCCACCTGCCGGTGTGGATCCACAAGATTCACCGCGGCAAGAACCTGGCCCTTGAGGGCGACTACGCCGGTCTTCACCGCGAAATCAACGAGAAGACCTACCCCCAGGACCTCCGGAACTGCAACAAGTGCCACAAGAACGCCCCCCTGGCGGACAACTGGAAGAACAAGCCGAGCCGTCGCGCCTGCGGCGCCTGCCACGACGACGTCGACTTCGACACCGGGACCAACCACCCGGGTCTCGCCCAGGCTGACGACGATTCCTGCACGCTGTGCCACGGGCCTTCGGCAATCATGACGCAGCACCTGCCGGTCGGCGACCCTAACCCCAACAACATCTTCCTGGTGCCAGACGGTGGCGTTTCGAACACCAACGCCGCTTGGCTCGCCAACCCCAACAACCTGCCGGCCGACGCCAGCGTCGTCACCTACGCCATCCCGACGGACGGCGGCGGTGTCTACACGTCTGCCGGACCGGATGGCGGCATCGCCACTCAGGTCAAGTTCAAGTTCATCAAGGACGGGGTGGACGTCGTATTCAACGCCTATGACGGCGGTTCGTCGGCCCAGTTGATAGACAACTTCGTCGGCTCACCGAGCGTCCAGTGCGTGTTCGCCATGCCCCAGGACGGCATCTTGGCCCCGGCCGACTTCAACGCGTCGTTCAGCGCCTACATCAAGAACCTTTGGAAGGGCACTACCGTCACGGGTACCGGAGCCGGCACACTTTCTGCGGGTCCCGACACCGCCGGCTTCTACACCGCCACGCTGACCGGGGTAAGCCTTCCCGCCGACGCGACCATGCTCACCTGCGGCATCGGCTACTCCTACAGCCTGACCAGCACCCAACCGCTGACGCAGACCGGCCTGGTGGCGTACCCGTACGTTTCCACCAACAAGTCGGGCGGTCTCGTCGTCCCGGCTCCCGACGTGTGGCAGGTTGCCGCCGGTTACTCGGGACGCCGCGGCATGACCAACGGCGGTTCGACGAATGGCCAAATCGTCGGCGCGGCGAAGTGCAACGCCTGCCACGCTCCAATCGGAGTCTCGCCCTCGTTCCACGGCGCTCAGAGAAACGACTCACCGACCTGCGCCTTCTGCCACACCCCGAACCGGACCCGCAACGGGTGGTCGGCGGGCTCGGTGACGCACGTCCACGCGATCCACGCGGCGGACAAGCGATCCGTCGAATACAACTGGCAGGCGCTCTCTCCCACGGAAGGCTTCTGGGAAGTCACCTTCCCGGGCAGGCTGCAGATGTGTGAGACCTGCCACAACCCCGGCTACTATGACTACAGCGCCACCTGGTACACCGTCGATGGCGGTTCCAACCTGGGCAGGAGGGTGCCGGTCACGGTGGCCGCCGGCAAGTTCGACGGCGACGCTGGCAGCAACCCGAGCGGCGAGTCGGCCTGGTACACCATCTCTCCGTACGTGGTGGGGGACAACACCACCACCTACGGGACGGGCTACGGCTTCGTCAACCCCGTGGACGGAGGTATCGGGTCTGTCCCTGCAGATTGGGACGGCAACCACGTCGAGGCGACGGGTGACACCCTCATCAACTCTCCGATCGCCGCGGCCTGCTTCGCGTGCCACGACACGGGAATCGACATGATGCACATGGAGTCGATGGGCGCCAAGCTCTACGAGACTCGCAGCAGCTACACCGCGGGCACCGAGCAGTGCCTCATCTGCCACGGGCCGGGCAAGGTCGTGGCTATCAAGGACGTCCACTACTACTAGTCCGTCCTCGGCAACGAATGGTAGAGAGGGGCGGGTCCGAAAGGGCCCGCCTCTGTCGTCCGGGGGGACGAATTGAAGGGGTTTCCGAGCGCTTGGTGAATCTCCGACTGCTGCTTCGGCCCAGCCTTCGCACCAAGCTCGGCCTCCTCGCGGCGGCCGCGACGGCGTCGGTCATCGCCGCGACCGCTTACCTGACGGTCCAGTTCTTCCAGAAACAGCTTCTCGAGGTCATCACCGAGTCGAGCTCGGCCCAGAGCGACGCCCTGCGCGTCGTGCTCGAAGAGCAGATGGTGGCGGGCGACCGCAAAGTCTTGCGCCGCCTGGTTTGGGACCTCGGCCACTCGCCGGGCATCGCGTGGATAGGGCTGGTCGACTGGACGGGCCAGGTGCGCATCACCAGCGACCCGGCAGCGCAAGACCGGGTCTTCTCGCGCGATTCGCCGGACTGCAAAGTCTGCCACTCGGTGGCCCCCGCCCAGCGGATGCACTCGGCCACGCTGGTGCGTCCCGAGGGCAGCGTGTTGAGGTCGGTGACGCCCCTGTTCAACCGCGAGCCTTGCCAGAGGTGCCACGGCGAGACGCGGCGGCTGAACGGCGTCCTCATCATCGACCGGTCGCTCGTGCCGCTCGAGACAGCCGTGCTCGCGGGCCGCACCCAAGTCGCTGTCGGAGGCGCGGCGGCGGTCTTCGCGCTCTTGGGAAGCCTCGGCTTCGCCGTCGAGCGCCTGGTGCTCGTTCGGCTGAAGCGCCTGCGGCAGGCGGCGCGCGCGCTCGGCGAAGGCGACCTGGCGGCGCGGGCGGCCGTCGGGCCGAGCGACGAAATGGGCGAGCTCGCGCGCGACTTCAACGCGATGGCCGACCGCCTGGCGACGGCCATGGGACACCTCGCCGCGCAGCGGGGCCAGCTCCACGAATTGGTGGACGGCATCGGCGACGGCGTCGTCCTGGTGGACACCCGGCTGCAAGTGGTCACCACCAACCGCGCCTTCGTGGGGCGCCTGCCGGGAGGAGTTCGCCCCTCAACTGCGTCGAGCTACCTCGAGCTGGCGCGGTCTGCCGGCTTCGGGGGCACCGACCCTGACACGACGCCGGCCGAGCGGGCGCTGACCAGCGGCCGCCTCGAGAAAGAGATGATTCGCTTCACCGGGCCGGCCGGCGAAAGGTTCGAGGAGATTTACGCGCAACCCCTGCGCAGCGCCGAGGGCGCCGTCGTCGGCGCCATCGAGGTCTGGCGAGACATCACCGAGCGCAAGGCGCTCGAGGCGGGGCTCGAGCAGTCCGAGCGGCTGGCAGGGCTGGGCATCATCGCCTCGAGCGTCGCGCACGAGGTCGGCAACCCGCTGGCGTCCATCGCCACCGCGGTGGAAGGGCTCTTGCGCAGAATCGACGAGCCCGGCGGCACCGACACCGCCGAGCTTCGCGAGTACCTGGAGATCGTCCGCAACCAGGTGTTCCGCTGCCGCGGAGTCACCCAGCGGTTGCTGGGCTTCGCGCGGGTGCCGGTCGGGCAGCCGGCCACTGTCGATGCCGCCCGGGCGGCGCGCGAGGTGCTGGCGCTGGTAGGTCCCCAGGCGCGGGAGCAGCACGTCGAGGTCAAGGCGCTGCTCGACGCCCCCGCCCGCGCGACCGCCGAGGAGATGCTGCTCGAGCAGGTGTTCCTGAACCTGGTGCTGAACGCCCTGAACGCCATGCCGACCGGCGGCACCCTCGAGGTCGAGGCGCGCGAAGAGGCGGAAGGGGTGAGAATCACGGTGACCGACACCGGCCCGGGAATTTCCGACTCGGTCAAGGAGCACCTGTTCCAGCCGTTCCGCCGCGCGCGCGCGGGTGGCGTGGGCACCGGCCTCGGCCTCTTCATCAGCCAGACGCTGGTCCAGCGCTGCGGGGGGAAGATCTCCGCCGAGAGCGCCCCGGGCAAAGGGACGACATTCACGGTATGGCTGAAGCGCGCGGCGCCCGCCTCGGGCCCGATGCCGACACCCACCCGCGAGCCGGGGGCAGCATGAACGTGCTCATCATCGATGACGACCAGACGCTGCGCGACCTCATCGGCCGCGAGCTGACCCACTCGAAGCATCGCGTCACCACCGCCGGCTCGGCCGCGGAAGGGCTGGCGAAGCTGGCCGAGGCCGAACCGGACGTGGTGCTGCTCGACCTGATGCTGCCCGACTTGTCGGGCGTCGACGTGCTGCGGCGGCTTCGGGCCGAGCGGCCCGGGCTCGAGGTGGTGATGCTCACCGCGCACGGCACCGTGGACACGGCCATCACCGCGATGAAGCTGGGGGCCTTCGACTACCTGCAAAAGCCCTGTCACCTGCAAGAGCTCGA
>JAHFDQ010000403.1 GCA_023248915.1 Archangiaceae bacterium
GGCCTTCGACACCCCACGCGACCGCCTGCTGGCCTGGGGAGGTGGCCACGGAGGCTACGCGGGCAACGAAATCTACGCGTTCGACCTGGGCACTCTGGCCTGGCAGCGGGTGAGCGACCCGAGCGACCCTCCCGGCGTGGACACCCCGTACGCTCCCGGCGGAGGCCCGACCTCGCGCCACACCTACGGGTACGTTCAGTACGTGCCGCCGCCCGTCGACAGGTTCTGCAGCTTCGGCGGAGCGGGTTTCTACATCACCGGCCAGACCGGCACCGAGCACGTCGACTGCTTCGATTTCCAGACCCAGCAGTGGGAAACCGGTCGCTTCGCGGACACCACGGCGACCAATCTGATTGGGTCGCTCGCCGTCGTCGACCCCTCGACCGGGCACGTGTGGCACCACGGCGCGATGCAGTCGTGGCTGAACGAGCTCGACCCGACCACCAATACCTGGACGAAGCACGGCGACCAGTACAACGACTTGTACGTCGACATCTACAAGAGCGCCGACATCGACCCCGGCCGACACAAGCTCGTCGTGGTCGGGAACGGCGAGGTGCTCACCTGGGACCTGTCCCTCACCGGCACGATCATCGGCCAGTCCCTGACCACCACCGGTGTCACCGACATTCTCTCGGCGGCGAGCCCGGGCTTTGTGTTCGACCCCTCGCTCGGGCGCTTCGTGGCCTGGAAGGGCGGAACAGACGTGTACACGTTCGACCTGGGAACCGCCGTGTGGACGAAATGGCCCGCCGCGTCGACGAACACCGTCACGCCCACCGTGCCGAACCAGAACGGGACGTTCGGGCGCTTTCGCTACAGCGCCGTTCACGACGCGTTCGTTGTTGTCAACCGCACCACCGACAACGTCTTTGTCTACAAGCTCAGCAACGACGGCGGCGTCGTCGACGCTGGGACGATTCCTCCTTACGATGCAGGTGCAGGCGCCGACGCAGGCCTCGGTGTCGACGCGGGCTCTGGCGCCGACGCAGGCCTCGGTGTCGATGCGGGCCCTGGCGCCGACGCGGGAAGGAACGATGCCGGCTCAGCCGCCGATTCCGGAACGAATGACGCGGGCACTTCGGCCGACGGGGGCTGGGCGACTGGCGCCGACGCGGGGGCCGACGGCCAGAGCGCGAGCGGCACCTGCGGGTGTCACTCGTCGCCGTGTCTCTTCGCCGGGTTGGCGCTGCTGTGGGCGCTCCACCGCCGGCGCGCCGTCCCATGACCCGAACGCTGCTCCAACTACCTTCGCCAGGGGGCGCGGTGGCGGCCATCGTCGAGGAGGACGACCGGTGCACCTACTTCTACCTCGTAGGCGCGTCCGGAGCCCCCCAGCGCTCGGTCTGGGTGCGGAACCACGGCGCGGCGCCAGACGCGCTCGACGTCGAGCGGATGAAGGAGGGCGAAGCGCCCGAGCTGCCGGCTTCGGCCTGCCTGTGGCCCAATGGCTCTCCGCACCTCGACGCCGCGAAGCTGTCGCTGACCTGGTTCGAGGAGTGCACCGGCGCGGCTCTGTACGAGGACCGCGAGCTGTTGGCGCTGATTCCTCCGGCACCCGACGCCCGCCTTCCAGGCTTCGCCCGCGACTGCAAGGCGCCGACCCGGCTCGCGCTGCCGCTGGGAAAGGCCTCGGACCACCCGCTGTTCGCCAGTCTGGAGAAGGCACGGGCATTCTGGAAGCGCTGGGCCGACGAAGAACCCTGGCCCGCGCTCGAGGCCGGGTTCGTCGGCGCCTACCGGGCCGCGCTGGGTGTCGAACCCACGCACGTCGAGACCCAGGCTGTCGACTGGCCGCCGCGCTTGGTGGCGCGCTTCGAGCTGCCGGACTGCGTGGTGCTGGCCACCGGAGGCATGTCCATTCGCCCGCAGCCGGGAGCGGAAGGGGCCGCCCCGCGCCGCATTGAGCTGGCCATCGCGGTAGACGGTTCGTTCGCCTCTGCGCTCGAACCGCTCGCCCGCTTCCTCGCCGCGCAGACCGACCTTCCTTGGCTCAGCGGCCGGTACCTCGCCGCCGGTCATGGCATCGAAGGCGGCACGACGTTCGAGGCGCTGCTCCTGTGCGCTGACCCGCCGGGAGCGCCCACGGTCGCGCTGCCGGAGGCCGACGGCGAGCGGGTGCAGTTGCTGTGGCTCGTGCCCGTCACCGCGGCCGAACGCGGCGAGAAAGACCGGGCCGCCCTATTCGCGCGCCTGTGGGCCTCCGGCGCGACTTTCGTCCACCGCGACCGCTGACCGGCAGCGGGCCCATACCTTGGCGCCCCTTTCCCCACTTCGGTTGTTTGGTTGAGGGCGGTAGACTTCTTCGGAAGATGGGGAACCCCGATTGACAGCACGAGCGCCCAGCAAGGGTTGGATGCTCGACGCCCATAGAGCTCGGTGGCTCTGTTTCGCGGCCACGCTCGTGGCGGCGGAGCCGGCCCTGGCGGCAATTGCCTTCGTCCAGGCGGTGCCCAAGTTCAACAACTCTACGGGTCTTCCTGCCACCTCGAGCTCTTTCGCGGCGAACCCGGTCGTCGGCAATCGGATCATCGTGATCGCGTTCTCGTATGCGGACGCCCTCGCGGGCGGAACGCCGACGCTCTTCGCATCGGACAGCCGCGGCAACACCTATACCGAGGTCACGCAGGGGTGCGGGCCAGGGAACTATGGGTTCTTCTGTACCGCCGTCCTCTCGGCTCCCGTCTCCGCCACCGGCGCGAACTTCAAAGTGACGGTCTCTTCGAATCCCGGCAAGAACGAGATCGAGGCCGTCGCGATGGAGTACTCCGGCGTTGGCCTGCTCGACCGGACGGCGAACACGTACGCAACGGCCACCTCACCCACGGTTTCGACCGGTTCGGCGACCCGCATCGCGAACGAGCTCGTCGCCAGCGCCGTCACCTTCGATTGGGTATTCGACACCTACACTTCCATTACGCCTGCTGCCGGGCACACCAATCGCGGGACCCAGCTCGACAACCTTGCTTATCAAGCGGGCGAGATGGCCGACAGGATTGTCGCGTCCACCGGCGTTCAGTCGAACACCTGGACGGTTAACCCGAACAGCCCGACGTCAATCTACTGGGCGTCGATAGCGACGTTCGCCCAATCCAACCCGCCAGCGACGCACCTGGCGTTCACGACCCAGCCGTCCAGCACGACGGGAGGAACCTCGATTTCTCCCTCCGTGGCGGTGACGCTGCTCGACGGAATGAACAACCCGGTGACGTCCTCGGCGGCGCCGGTGACGCTGGCGATAGGCACCAACCCCGGCGGAGCAGGCACCCTGTCCGGTACGGTGACGGTGAATGCCGTCGCCGGCGTGGCGACGTTCCCCGGCATCTCCATCGACAAGGCGGCGAACGGCTACACCCTCACCGCCTCGTCCGCAGGCGTCACCGGCGCCACCAGCAACGCCTTCAACATCACGGTGGGCGCCGCATCCAAGCTGGCCTTCACTGTCCAGCCCTCCAACACCACGGCGAGCGTTGCCATCTCCCCCGCCGTCCAGGTGACGGTGCAGGACGCGGGCGGCAACACGGTGACGTCCTCCGCGGCGAGCATCACCCTTGCCATCGGCGCCAACCCGGGCGGGGGCACCCTCTCGGGCACGAACCCGAAGAGCGCAGTGGCCGGCGTCGCCACCTTCACCAACCTTTCCATCGACAAGGCAGGCACCAACTACACCCTGACAGCCGCTTCGGGAGTCCTCACCGGCGCCACCAGCAACACCTTCAACATCACGGCGGGCGCGCCGTCGAAGGTGGGCTTTGTCGTCCACCCTTCGAACACAACCGCCGGTCTCTCCATTGCGCCCGCGGTCCAGGTGGCGGTGCAGGACCTGGGCGGCAACACGATAACGTCCTCCACCGCCAGCATTACCGTTGCCATCGGCGCCAACCCCGGTGGCGGCACGCTCTCCGGGACGGTGACGGCGAGCGCAGTGGCCGGTATCGCCTCCTTCGCCAATCTCTCGATAGACAAGTCCGGCAACAACTACACGCTGGCGGCCGCTTCGGGAATCCTCACCGGCGGCACCAGCAACACCTTCAACATCACGGCGGGCGCCGCCAGCCAACTGGGCTTCGCCGTCCAACCTTCCTCCGCCGTCGCCGGCGTTTCGATTGCCCCCGCCGTGCAGGTAGCCGTGCAGGACAGCTTCGGCAACACGGTGACGTCCTCCACCGCCAGCATCACCCTCGACATTGGCGCGAACCCCGGAAGCGGCACCCTCTCCGGTACCAACCAGAAGAGCGCCGTCGTCGGCGTCGCAACCTTCTCCAACCTTTCCATAGACAAGGTGGGTAGCAACTACACGCTGACCGCCGCTTCGGGAGTCCTCACCGGCGCCACCAGCACCACCTTCAACATCACGGCCGGCGCCGCCAGCAAACTGGCCTTCACCGTTCAGCCCTCCACCACCACTGCCGGGCTATCGATGGCCCCGGCCGTCCAGGTGACGGTGCAGGACTCGCTGGGCAACACCGTCACCTCCTCCGGTGTCAGCATTACCCTCGCCATTGGCACCAATCCGGGCGGAGGAATCGTTTCCGGCACCAATCCCAAGAATGCCGTCGTCGGCGTCGCCACCTTCTCCAATCTGGCCATCGACAAGGTGGGGCTGGGCTACACGCTGACCGCCGCTTCCGGCGTCCTCGCCGGCGCCACCAGCAATCCCTTCGACATCACGGTGGGCGCGGCCAACAAAGTCGCCTTCTCTGTCCAACCTTCCAACACCACGGCGGGGGCAGCCATCAGCCCGGCCATCCAGGTGACCGTGGAGGACAGCCAGGGCAACCCCATTGCTTCCTCGACGGCCAGCATCACCCTGGCCATCGGCACCAACCCCGGCAGCGGCTTCCTCTCCGGCACGGTGACGCAGAACGCAGTCGCGGGAACGGCCACCTTCGCCGGTCTTTCCATCGACAAGGCTGGAACCGCCTATACCCTCACCGCGGCTTCCGCCGGCCTGTCCGGCGCTTCCAGCAGCAACTTCAATATTTCGGCCGGCGCCCCGACGAAGTTGACCTTTACGGGGCAGCCGGCCTCGACTACCGCGGGGGCGGCCATTGCCTCTGCGGTGAAGGTGCAGGACGCCTTTGGAAACACAGTGACGTCTTCCACCGCCAGCATTGCGCTGGCCATTGGCACCAACCCGGGCAGCGGCATTCTCTCCGGCACCAACCCGAAGAGTGCCGTCTCGGGAGTCGCTTCCTTCGGCAACCTCTCGATCGACAAGGTGGGCACCGGCTACACGTTGGTGGCCACGTCCGGGGGGCTCACCGGTACCACCAGCGTGGCATTCGACATCAGCCCCGGCCCGGCGACGCAGTTGGCCTTTGCCGTCCAGCCAACCTCCGCCACCGCCGGTGTCGCTATTGCCCCGGACGTCGTGGTGACGGTGCAGGACGCTCTGGGCAATACGGTTACCTCGTCCACCGCAGGAATTACGGTTGCGATTGGCGCCAACCCGAGCGGAGGTGCCCTCGCTGGCACCAACCCGAAGAGCGCGGTGGCGGGAGTTGCCACTTTCAGCAACCTCTCCATCGACAGGTCCGGCAGTGGCTACACGCTTACGGCCTCCGGGACGAGTCTTGCCGGCGCCACCAGCAGCAGCTTCGACATTGGCGTAGGGGCGGCCGCCAAGCTCGCCTTCACCGGCAACCCCTCCAATGCGACGGCGGGCGCCTCAATAGCTCCGGCCGTCGAAGTGACGGTTGAGGACGCCCTGGGCAACACCATTCCGTCCTCGACAGCCACCATTACCCTCGCCATTGCCACCAACCCGGGCACCGGCGCTCTGTCTGGCACCAACCCCTTCGACGCCAGCGCGGGCGTCGCCACGTTCTCCAACCTCTCAATAGACAAGACGGGAGTCGGCTACACCTTGACGGCCTCG
>JAHFDQ010000404.1 GCA_023248915.1 Archangiaceae bacterium
GAGAAGTTCGAACGGGGGATTGCCATGGGGGCAATCGCCGACCAGGTGCCGAAAGCGGCGTCGTACAGTTCGGCCGACGCCAGGAAGACGGAACCGTCGTACCCGCCCACCGCGAGGACTTTGCCGGCACCCACCGCCAGCAGCCCGTGGTTGGTACGCGCCACGGCCATCGGCCCGGTAGCGGACCAGGTGCCGGTCGCCGGGTCATAAAGCTCGACCGTCTTGAGGTAGCCCGAGCCGTAGCCGCCCGCGGCCATCAGCTTGCCGGTGGCCGTGAGCAGCACGCCCGGCCCTTGGCGCCCCTGGGTCATGGAACCGGTCGCTGCCCAGGTGCCCGAGACCGGGTCGTACAGCTCGGCCGTCGCCAGGTAGCTGCTGCTGTAGCCTCCGAAGATGAGCACCTTGCCGGTGCCGAGCAGCGCGGCCGAGTGGCTGTAGCGCGCGGTCGCCGCGCTTCCGGTGGCGGACCAGGTCCCGGTCGCCGGGTCATACAGCTCCGCGCTGGCGAGGTAGCTGCTGCCGTAGCCGCCCGCCACCAGCACCTTGCCGTTGGGAAGCAGCGTGGCGGTGTGCGTGTAACGGGCTGAAGTCATCGAGCCCGTGGGGGTCCACACGCCGGTGGCCGGGTCATACAGCTCGGCGCTGGCGAGATAGCTGCTGCCGTAGCCGCCCGCCACCAGCACCTTGCCGTTGTTGAGCAACGTCAGGGTGTGGTTGGTGCGGGAGGCCGACATCGCCCCGGTGGCGCTGAAGGTTCCAAGGGCCGGGTCGTACAGCTCGCAGGAGGACGTGTAGCTGCTGCCGGTGTACCCGCCCGAAACCAGCACCTTGCCGCTGACAGGCAACAGCACCGCCTGGTAGTCGCTGCGGGCGGTGGCCATCGCGCCGGTCGCGGCGAAGGTGCCGGGCGCCTGGAACTGGAGTAGCTCGCAGGTGGAAAGCGTGCCGGCGCCGGTGCCTCCGGACACCAGCACCGCGCCCGACGACAGGAGCGTCGCGACGTGCTGGTAGCGGGCAGAGGTCAGGGACGTCGAGATGGCCCAGGTGCCGGTCTCCGGGCTGAAGACCTCGACCTGGGCGAGCGCCGCCGAACCGCTGAACCCGCCGGCCACCGCCACCCGTCCGAGCGGCAGCAGCGTGGCCGAGTGGATGTAGCGCGCGGTGGCGAGCGAGCCGGTGGCGGCCCAGGCGCCGGTGCCTGGGTTGTACAGTTCGGCCGTGGCGAGCGAACCGGTGGCCACGCCCCCGGCCACCAATACCCGGCCGTCGTTCAGCACGGTAGCGCTGTGGGCCCTGCGCGCCTGGGACATCGCCCCGGTCGCGGCCCAGGTTCCGGCCGCCGGGTCGTACAATTCGCAGGAAGCGAGCGAGCCGGAAGCGTCGCGCCCGCCGCAGGCCAACACCTTGCCGCCCTGGAGCAGGACGGCGGTGTGGCCCGCGCGGCCGGTGGACATCGCCCCCGTCGCGGCCAGGGTGCCCGCGGCCGGGTCGTACAACTCGCACGAGGCCAGGTAGGTGCTGATGCCCTGCACGCCGCCGACCAGCAGCACCCGCCCGTCGCGAAGCTGGGTGGCGGTGGCCGACTCGCGCGCCGAGCCCAGGTTCGGCCCCGAGGCCCAGGTGCCGGTGACCGGGTTGAAGACTTCGGTGGTGGCGGAAGTCGCTCCACCCGAGGTGCCTCCGGCGACCCACACCTTGCCCGACCCCAACAGCAGGGCCACGTGGTTGGTGCGCGCGGCGCTCGAGCTGCCGGTGGCCGTCCAGGCGCTGGCGTTGGGGCTGTACAGCTCGGCGGTGGCCGAACCCCCGCCGGCGGCGAGCACCCGGCCGTCGGAGAGCATCGTCGCCGAGTGACCGGCCCGGGCGACCGTCATCGCGCCCACTACCACCTCTTGCCGGGTCTCGGCCGGGGCGCCGTCGGGGTTTCGACGCGCCGATTCACAGCCGAGCACCCCGAGGAGCGCCAGCCCCAAACACGTTTTTCGCGTCAGCATTCGTTACCTCTCAACCGGCCAGTGGCGGGGCGCTTGTACACCAGGAGACGCCCCCGGCTGAAATCGGTTGCAGCCGCCGGTCAGCCGGGCGGCGCGCCGCCGGCGAGGACTCGGAGGCCGAGATCACGCAGCACCACGCCCAGCACCAGGCCCCCCAACGCCCCCGCGAGGACCAGCCCCTTCTGGCGGTGCTCGAACTGGCTGAAGCCGTAGTAGAGAAAGTAGAAGGGAATGCACAGCACCATGAAGCCGGTGCCGACGCTGCGCTGGAAAGCGTGCAAGAGCACCAGGGCGTAGCAGGCCACCGAGCAAAGGACGCAGAGCTGGCCCAGCAACACCAGCGTCATGCCCCAGCCGTCCCTTTGTCCTCACCCATGGCGGGCGACGCATACTAAGGAGGAGACCTTGCTGCAACGCGGGAGGCAGTCATGGCGACCTTGAAGAAGCTGCTCGTCTACATGCTGGGCGGCGCCGTCCTGGGCGTAGTCGTGGCGACCTTCATCGGCCTGTCCTTCATTCCCTGGTACAACGAGGGGGGGTCGGGCGCGCAGACGATGCTGGTGAACCCGGCGGTGTTCGCCCGCTCGGTGCTTCACTCGATGCTCCAGGCCCAGCTCTTCGGCGCCGGGGCCGGCGCGGTGCTGCTGCTGGTGGTGGGCGTCCTGGTGCACCGCATGAAGGCCCAGAAGGCTGCCGGGCAGGCGCTGCCGGCCTCTGCCTCGGGCCCGGTCGCGCCCGCTCCGACGGCGGCTTCGCCGGCCAAGCCTGCCCCGCCGCCCATGTAGGGCGCTACGCCCCCAGCACCTGGAACAGCCCGCAACCCTTGGCGCGGCGGTCGAAGGTGCAGGTGATGTCGGCCTTCTCCTCTCGGTTGCAGAGGCCGATGACGTAGTCCGAGAAGTCGGCCTTCCCCTCCTCGTAGAGGTTCAGCGCCTGCCACGCCAACTCGGACCGCTCGACTCGAAGGTCCTCCGCCGAGAGAATTCGCCGCAGGAGCCCGGCGATGGCCGAGCGGTCATACTCGTAGCCGCGAGCCAGCACCCAGACCAGCTCGCAGGCGACGACCAGGGTGATGGTGCCCGGGTCCTTGGCCTTGCACCGGGCTTCAATCAACCGCGTGGCCGCCGCCGCCTGCCGCGCGTCGTCTCGCACGATGTAGCGGACCAGCACGTTGGTATCCAAGCCAATCACCGCGCCCCCTTGGCGATGGCGTCGTCCATCTGCGCCAGCGAGAGCGTCCGCTTGGGTTTGCCCAGCGCGCCCTTCAGGTCGCGCACCGAACCTCCGACGCAGACCACCTCGAGCCGGTCATCTCCACGGACGATGAACTCGAGCTTCGTGCCCGCGCGGATGCCCAGCCGGCGGCGCGC
Source organism: Archangiaceae bacterium (assembly GCA_023248915.1). Taxonomy (GTDB): domain Bacteria; phylum Myxococcota; class Myxococcia; order Myxococcales; family Myxococcaceae; genus JAHFDQ01. The sequence continues at coordinate 3,365 of JAHFDQ010000404.1, forward strand.
CTCGGCCGGCAACGTCACCTGCCCCTTCGAGGTCACGGTCGCGGTCATGGCTTCCTCCTTACATTTACTCCTTACCCGCAAAAGATACTGCCGACCGGTCTCGCGCTTCAACCGCGAGCCCTCGGCGCGCAACCCTTGCGCCCAGACCGCCGGTGGTCGGCCCGTCAGGACGGGCGCTTGGCCCTGCGCGCGCGCACCAGCGCCAGCTTCTCGGCCCGAGTCAACCTCTTCAGGGCCGCCTCGCGGCGCAGCGCGGCGCCGACGCTGCCGGCCGGTTCGCACAGCACCAGGCGCACCGGCAGCCGCGAGCGGGTGTAGGCCGCGCCTTTCCCCGCGCGGTGGCGCTCGAGCCGCCTCGCCACGTCGTTGGTGGCGCCCGTGTAAAGCGACCCGTCGCGGCAGCGAAGCACGTAGACGCTCCAGCCGCCTCGCCGTTTCGCCTTTCGCCCCACCCGCGCTAGCGCACCACGCCGCCGAAGCGGCGCACCTGGGCCTCGACTCCGAAGCGCAGGTCTTCCACCGAGAAGGCGCCGTCGCGCTGCACCGAGAAGCGCCCCACGTCGAGCTTCAGGTGCTGGTCGACTCCCTCGATGTGGGTAATCGTCACGCCCGGCAACTGGCCCAGCGAACCGGGGTCTATCTGGCCGGCCTCTACCGACGCGTCGATGGAGATGGAACCCTGCGCCTCGGGGATGCCCTTCTCGGGCAACAGTAGCCGGTCGAACTGGAAGGTGGCCTTCGCGCCGTCCTTGAACTTCAGCGGTTCGCCGGTCGGCAGCGCGATGGTGCCGCCGTCGAGCGTCGCCTCGATGCGCGTCTTGGGGCCGAAGTCGAGCATCGTCTTGTTGCCGAACGCGGCGGCCTGTAGCGCCACGTCCATCGTCGAGCCCTTCTTCAGGTCGAGGTCGACGTTGTCGCCCAGCTTCACCCGGCCGTCCTCCACCGCCATCGCCAGCCGCAGGGTGCCCTTGGACAGGTCGACCTGGCCGTTCCTCAGCGAGATGTCGGCGCTGCCGGTCATTCGCCCGGTGCCGTGGTCGAGCTTCACTACCTTCTCGCCGATGTCCACGTCCTTCAGGCCGACGTCCACGGTGGCCCTGCCCTTCAGCCCCAGTTGGCCGTCCTTGCTGTACTCGAGCGAAGTCGCCCGGACGTCCACGTGGCCACCGGTGATGCGCCCCGCCTCGTGCCCGGCGTTGACGCTCAAGGAGCCCTTGGCCACGTCGGCCTCGACCCGCATGTTGCCGTCCAGCTTCAGCCCCTTCGACGAGTCGATGTTCACCTTCGACGTGCCCGAGACGTGCACCTTGTTCAGGTCGAAGCTGCCCATCTCGTTGGCCGGCGTCTGCGCGTTGTCGATGCGGGCGTCGATTTGCACGTCGCCCTTCACCAGAATGCGGCTGTCGTCGACGTGCACCTCGCCGCCCAGCTTGCTGCGCGACAGGCGCACCGTCGCGGTGCCGTTGCCGTCGGGCACGGTGATTTGGCCGTTGGTGATGTTGCCGTCGAAGCGGCCAATGTCCAGCTTCACCGTCCGCGCGCCGGCGCCGCCCACCTGCTGGTCGACGGACAGCGAGCCGTTGGTCAGCCGGCCCTGGGCCAGCTCGATGAAGTCGCCGTTTTCGCGCCGGCTCACGGCGTACTCGGCCTGGACGTTCAGGTTCGTCACCTGCGCCTTGACGTCACCCACTCCGGCAGAGGCCTTGCCGTTCCACACCACCTTCAGGTCGGCCGACCCCGAGCCCCCTTGAATTTTCGTGCCGCCCGAGTCGACGTCGAGCCGTTGCAGGCTGGCGTGCCCGGTGAGCGTCAGCGAGTCCAGCGACCCCTCGAGCTTCATCACCGAGTCGGGGCCAATCTGTGCCCGACCGACTCCGCCGATGGGCACCGCCCCGTCAACGAAGCTGAGGTTGGACACCGAGATGCGGGCCTCGCCGGTCTTGATGCGGTTGACCAGCGGGTCCTTCCCCATCTTGATGAGGTCGTTCCAGCCCGTGCCGTCGGTCGCGGGCATGTCCACGCTCGTCAGCTTCATGCCCCACACCCGCACCGGCAGCGACTTGGTGCGCTGCATCTGCTCGATGAAGTCCGCCAGCTTCGGCGGCGATGGGTCGCCAATCACCGGGTCGGGCAGATTGGCCAGGTCGACGCGGGCCCGGCCGTCGTTTTCCATGCGCACCCCGCGCACGTCGATGCCCCACGGGCCGTCGAGCGGCGGGTCGAACTTGGCGTTGGACTTGGCGTAGTCGATGAGGCCGTCGCGGACGTGCAGGCTCACCTTGATTTGGGTGTTGGCCTTGGCGTGCAGCTTGCCGGCCACCAGGTCGCCTTCCTGCACCGGCAGGTTGATTTCCACATCGCCGTTCTTGACCAGCTTCAGGGCGTCCTGCGGCGTCAGGGCGTGGGCCGCCGCTGCGGCGGCCGCAGCCGCGGGGCCGGCGAGCCCGGCCGTCGGCCGAGATGGATCAAACCCGCTGCGCGGAACCCAGCCGGTGTTGGTGGCCGCCGG
>JAHFDQ010000405.1 GCA_023248915.1 Archangiaceae bacterium
CCGAGGCCACGTACGAAACGAGAAGCTTGCCCGCCGACAGGGTGCGGCCGGTCGAGTCCTTCACCACCGCGCTGAAGGCATTCTCGGAGAACGGGTCGGCGTCGACGTTGACGCCGAGCTGGTCGCCTCGGGCGAGCGGAAGGGAGAAGAAGTCCACGTCGTTCTGGCACAGGGTGAGGTTGGGGTAGCGCGCGGCGGCCACCCCGTAAGCGTGGGCGGGGTCTTCGTTGGGCTCGTACCGGTCGGGCTGGCAGGTGCGCGGCACGCACTTGCCGGTGCCCACGCTGCACCGCTGGTCGAGGCCGCAGTTCTCGTCCGAGATGCATGGGGGCAGCTTGGCCACGCAGGAACCGGTCTGAGCGTGGCACACCAGCGGCACCTTGCAGTCGCGGTCCTGGTAGCAGCGCTGGGAAGAGGCGCACCGGCCGGCGGCGTCGCAGACCAGGCCCACTCCGCAGTCGGCGGCCGTCTCGCACTGCACGCAGCGCTCGGCCACGCACTTCTCGCCCCCGGCGCACACGTCGGCTTGAGTCTCCGCCGTGCAGCGGGGAACGCAGGCGTGGCTGCCGACGTTGCAGACCTCTCCCGCCCCGCAGTCGGCGTCGGCGGTGCAGCCCAGGTCCTCTTCGCAGACGGTGTTGACGGTGTTGCAGCGGTCGCCCTGCGGGCACTCGGCCTTGGTGCCGCCCGGGCAGAGCGACACCAGCGACCGGTCCTTGCACAGCCCCTGCACGCACCAGGCTCCGGCCTGGCACTCGGAGTTGGTGGTGCAGGCGATGCCCCAGCCGTCGCGCAACTCGCAGGAGTAGCTGGTGGCGCTGCACTGTTCCTTCAGGCTGCACTGCCCCGAGGACGCGCAGTCGTCGCAGAACTTGTCGGCGGTGCAGACTTTTCCCGCCGGGCAGTCGGCGCGGCTCTCACAGGGCGGCGGCCGGCCGGCGTCGGGAGTAGAGTCGGCCGGCTTCGGGCAAGCGGCCAGCGCGCACACCTGCGCCAGCCCGAGCGCGGCGGTCGCGAAAGGCCAACGGCTCGGGCGAGGTGCGCGCGCGCTCATTCGAGGCCTCTCACTGCTGCAGCGCGGTGACGTCGCCGCTCGGCCATGCGACGTCCGCGACCGACCAGAACTCGCCCGTGCTTTGCATCGTCTTCCTGAACTCGCCCTGCACCACGCCGAACTCGTAGACGCGCACCGTCACCCCGGTGGCCGGGTGGGTGTCGAGATGGTCATTCGCGAACTCGACCGCGATGCGGTAGGTGCCTTCGGCCGGGCTGACGTAGCCGAACACCTCGGGCCCGTAGCCGGTGAGCGCGTCGCGGAGGAACTGGGGGTCGTCGGTGGCGTCGCCGGCCAGGCCCCAGTCGGGCGTCGGGTTGGCGTAGTAGCAGTCGTCCGGCGCGGTGCCCACGGGCGAGGTGGGGGTGCGCAGCACGTGCAGGTCGATGTCCGTCTTGGCGTTGTCCCAGAACATCTCGACCAGTAGCTTCTGCGCCGGGCTGGCCACGACGGTGGCGCGCGCGGGAGTGCACGCCTTGGCGCCGGCGGCGTCGGTCACCGACAGCTCGACCTCGTAGGCGCCCGGCAGCGCCGGGTCGAGCGTCATCGACGTCAGCGCCTGGTCGAGCGCGGACAGCGAGGTGGCGGCGCCCAGGGGCTTTTGCCGCAGCGTCCACTTGTACGCGAGCGGCAGGTCGGCGTCCGAGTCGGACGAGTCCGAGCCGTCGAGGGTGACGCTCATGCCCGGGGCTCCGACGCCCGGGGGCTTGATGACGGGCACCGGCGCGCGGTTGACGGCTGCCGACAGCGGCACCACCACCTCGCGCTGGTCAGGGTCGGTGCCGCGCACGCGGATGCCGCCGGCCAGCGGCCCCTCGGTCCCGGCCGCCACCGTGACTTTCAACGTGAGCTGAAGCTGCCCGGGCAGGCCGTTCTCCGACATCGCCGCGGCCACCGCCGGCGTCCGGGTCGAGCCCACGAAGCCGAAGGCCGGCGAGGTGTCGTCGGTGAAGGCAATCTCCTCGACGATGAGGTCCGCCGTGCCCGCCGAGCGAATGGTGAGCGTCTTCACCGCCGAGGTGCACTCGGCCACCCGGCCGAAGTCGAGCGCGGTGGGTTCTAGCTGCATCACCGCCCGGGTCGACCCCTGGCCGGTGAGCGCGACTTCGATGAGCGGGTTGTCGGTGTCGTCGGTCTCGAAGACGACGGTGGCGCCGTAGGTGCCTTCGAGCGGCGGCACGAAGCCGATGTCGATTGTTTTCGTCCCGCCCGATTCGACCGCGTCGGGCACCGCCTTCAGGGTGAAGGGGCCGGGGTCGGCCTTGAAGCGCACCGCCGAGACGTTCAGCACCGCGCGCCCGACGTTCAGCACCTGCACCTGGGCCAGCTTCTCGTTCAGCACCGGCACCAGGCCGAAGTCGAGGGTGTTCTCCGGAGGCATCAGCTGCGGGTGCACCGTGCGGGTGCGGGGGTCGCCGCAGGCCAGGGTGAACAGCAACGCCGCGGCCCAGGCGCCTCTCACGGGCCGGTCCCTTCCTCGTAGTACTGAATCTCGACCGAGGAGTGCAGCCCCGGCACCGACTCGCCGGCGAAGTAGACGACCTGGGTGGCGGGCTCGTAAGCCCAGCCGTCGGGCCCGCCCATCGGCGGCGTGCAGGCCAGCGCCACTGCCTCGGCCGGAGCGCCGTCGCATGCCGTCTTGTCGGTCTCGGCGCAGTTCTTCAGGGCGTCGGCGGCGGTGTTGCACGGGTACTTCACCGTCACCTTCAGCGTCTGCACGTTGGGCTTCTTCACCACCGCGAACTTGCGCTTCAGCCCCACCGCGGCGGTGGCCAACTTCTTCAGGGTGCTGGCGAACGAGGTGTCGCAGACGCTGCCCACGTCCCCACCGGTGAGGGCTGAGAGCGCGGCGTAGCGCGCGCCGGGCGTGGCGCCGCAGGAGTTGGTGGGCACGTCGCCGATGATGGCGGCGGTCGTCACCGTGCCGTCGTTGCCGATGCCCTTGGCCGTCTCGAAGCTGCGCCAGTAGAAGCGGATGTCCTGGCTGCTCTCGTCCTCTTCGTCGGACACGAAGATGAGGTACAGGTAGGCGTCGGGGCGAAGGAACTCGACCGGCGTCTTGGCCGGGCAGCCGTCCATGCAAGTGAGCGGCACGGTGGCCTTCTGGCAGGCCTGTTTGCACTGTTCGATGGCGGCGAGGTTCGGCGCGTTCGCCAGGTTCTGCCTATCGAGCGCCATCTGCGCCGCCTGGAGCCCGGCCTCGTACGGGCTGCCTGCCGTGCCCACCCGCACGTTGGCGGCGAAGGCCGCGGCGACGTTCGCCGTCGACGGGGTGAGGATGCGCGGGCTGCCCTTGAACTGGCCCTGCACCTTGAAGATGTCGGTGGTGGTGACGGCGATGCGGTAGTCGATGCCGCCCTTGGTGAACAGGTCGATGAAGGCCTGGAAATTCTTCGCCAGGTTCTCCTGCCGGGGCGCCATCGAGCCCGAGTCGTCCACCACCCAGAGCACGTCGACCTTCGACGCCGACTGCTGGGTGTAGGCGTCGACGCGGACGTCGGGCGGCAGCGTGTTCTGCAGCTTCGGCTGCTGGCAGGCCGCGAACGCGAGAAATGCGCAGAGAAGAGGGAGGAGCCGTCGCATGGCGAGGGGCGAGACACTACCCGAAAGTGCAAGCCGTGTGCCTCGTGTTGGGCCCTGGCGCGGCGCGGCCTTCGCTCGGGGGCGGGGCGAATCTATGACAGGGCCGCCTCGGAAGGTGTCCTCGACTTACAGCCTTCGCTCGTGCTTTGAGTGCGCCCCGTGCCGATCAAGCTCGTCGTCTGCGACATGGACAACACGCTGTACCCGTGGATTGACTTCATCGTCCCGGCCGTCGAAGCGATGGTCGACTCGGTGTGCCTCACCACCGGCTTCCCGCGCATCAAGGTGGTGCAGTCGCTGAAGGCCGTCTACGCGAAGTACGAGTCGAACGAGTACCCGTACGCGCGCCAGGAATCGTCGCTGTACGCCGAGTTCCCCGAGTTCAAGAGCTTCGACAAGCTCGTCATCCAACCGGCGCGGGCGGCCTTCGCCGAGGCGCGCCGCAAGTACCTGCGGCCGTTCCGCACGGTGGTGGACACGCTGACCGAGCTGAAGCGCCGGAACATCTTGGTGGTCGCCCTCACCGACGCGCCGCGAAACCCGGCCGAGTACCGCGCGAGGAAGATGGAATTGGACGGCCTGTTGACCGCCCTGTACACGCTGCCTGGCTTCCAGTTTCCGGCCTCGCCCGAGGGCGAAAAACTCATCGCCCCCGACATCCTCTACCGCGACGAGCGCGGTGACTACCGTGCCGCCTGCCCCGTCATCGAGCTGCCGCGCGAACACGAGAAGCCCAACGGAGCGGGGCTGCGCGAAGTCCTGCGCGCCTACGGAGTGCGCCCGGCCGAGGCGGTGATGGTGGGCGATTCGCTGCGCAAGGACATCGCGGTGGCCAAGGAAGTCGGCGCCGTCGACTGCTGGGCCGAGTACGGCACCTACGCCTCGGTCGAGTACCGCGAGCGGCTGGACATCATCTCGGCCAACGCCATCACCCAGCGCCACGCGGCGTCCGTCTTCGAGGGAGACCGCCAGAAGGCCGAAGCGCGGCCGACGCACACCTTCTCGAACTTCTCGCAGGTGCTGGACGTGGTGGACGCGGGCCGCTGACGCGCCTCACCGGCCGGCGAGGCGCCTGACCGCGTCGGCGAGCACCGGCGCCACGCTCACCTTCTCGAGCGGTAGGGGCAGCCCGACCGGGGGCGGCACGCTGTCGGTGGCCACCAGCCGCGCGATGGGCAAGGGGCGCAGCCGCTCTAAGGCGGGCCCCACCAGCAGCGCGTGGGTGGCGGCGACGCTGATGTCCCGGGCGCAGCCCGCCTGCAACAGCGCCTCGATGGCCGCGACGATGGTGCCCGCGGTCGAAATCATGTCGTCCACCACGATGGGCGAGCGGCCCTTCACCTCGCCCATCACCCCGCGCGCCGAGACGTCGGCGCCGCCGAGCCGCACCTTGTGCACCACCGCCACCGGCAATTCGAGCAGCCGCCCGTAGTGCTCGGCCAGCTTCACCGCGCCCAGGTCGGGCGAGACGACGACGCCGTTTCGGGGGACCAGGGGCTTCAGCCGTTCGGCCACCAGCCCGACCGCGCTGACGTGCTCGACCGGCATGCGGAAGCAGCCCTCGACGCCGCGGCTGTGCAGGTCCATCGCCACCAGGCGGTCGACGCTGCCCGAGCTGACGATGTCGGCCATCACCTTCGCGCCGACGGGCTCGAAGGCCGACTCGCGCCGGTCCTGCCGCGCGTAGCCGACGTAGGGGATGACGGCCGTCACCCGCGCCGCGCCCGAGCGGCGGCAGGCGTCGGCCAGCAGCATCAGCTCGAGCAGGTGCTCGCCCACCGGCGCGCGCGTCGGCTGGACGATGTACACGTCGCGGTCGCGAACCTCTTCGCCCAGCTCGACGCGAATCTCGCCGTCCGGGAAGCGCTCGAGGGTGCAGGGGGTGAGGGGTATGGACAAGGCCTGGGCGATGTCCAAGGCCAGCGGGCGGTTGCCCGACCCCGACAGCAAGGTGACGTTCTTCATGATGTGCCGGCGTTTTCGCACGAATGGCTCCGCCGGGAAACCGGCGCTCAGCGCGTCTCGCGCCGAATCTTCTCGGCCTCGTCCGGCCGCCCTAGCTTCGCCAGGCAGCGGGCCTGGGTGAAGCGCACCTGGCGGCGCAATTGAGCCCGGGCCGGAGTGCCGTCGTCGGGGTAGGCCTCGAGCCACGCGTCCACTCGGGCCAGCGCCCGCGCGCACAGGTTCTTGTCGGCGAGCCGCCCGAGCTGTCGCGCCCGGTGC
>JAHFDQ010000406.1 GCA_023248915.1 Archangiaceae bacterium
AGGACGGGGTCGAAGTCGACGCGCCCGGCCAGGGCGTAGGCGACCACCAGCGGCGGAGAGGCCAGGTACGAGAGCCTGACGTCGGGGTTGATGCGTCCCTCGAAGTTGCGGTTGCCCGACAGGACCGCCGCGACCGCCAGCTTCCCCTCTGACACCGCCGCGGCCACGGGGGCCGGCAGCGGCCCGGAGTTGCCGATGCAGGTGGTGCACCCGAAGGCCACCCGGTGGAAGCCCAGCGCCTCGAGGTACGGCACCAGCCCCGCCGCCGAGAGGTAGTCCCACACCACGCGCGAACCGGGGGCGAGCGACGTCTTCACCCAGGGCGGGACGGCCAGCCCGCGCTCCACGGCCTTCTTGGCGAGGAGCCCCGCGCCGAGCATCACCTCCGGATTCGATGTGTTGGTGCACGAGGTGATGGCCGCCAGGACCACGGCCCCGTGGCGGAGCGGGAACTCCGCTCCGGCCCATCGCACCGTTCGAGCTTCGTCCGGCACGCCGGGAACTGCCCAGGCGGCCAGCGTCTTTCGAACGGCGCGCTTGGCTACCCGCAGCGGGACGCGGTCCTGGGGCAGAAAGGGCCCGGCGATGCACGCCTCGACGGCGCCCAGGTCGAACGGGACGACGTCGGTGAAGACCGGGTCCTCCGACTGCCGGTCGGCGAAGAGCCCCTGTGCCCGGCAGTAGGCCTCGACCCGCGCCACGTCGTCGGCGGCGCGCCCGGTCAACCGCAGGTAAGCGAGCGTGCCTTCGTCGACGGGGAAGAAGCCGCAGGTCGCGCCGTACTCCGGCGCCATGTTGGCCAGGGTGGCGCGGGCCGGAACCGGCAGCTCGGCCAGGCCGGGCCCGAAGAACTCGACGAACTTGCCCACCACCCCCTGCCGCCGCAGCAGCTCGGTGAGCGTGAGCACCGCGTCGGTGGCGTTGACGCCCTCTCGCAACTTCCCGGTGAGCGCCACCCCCACCACTTCCGGCACCAAGAGGCTCAAGGGCTGGCCGATCAGCGCCGCCTCGGCCTCGATGCCGCCGACGCCCCAGCCCAGCACGCCAAGGCCGTTCACCATCGTGGTGTGGGAATCGGTCCCCACCAGGGTGTCCGGCAGGGCGAGGTCGCCGTCGAGCCTGACGACGCTCGACAGGTACTCGAGGTTCACCTGGTGGCAGATGCCGGTGCCCGGCGGCACCACCCGGAAGCCGCGCAGCGCGCGCTGGCCCCACTTGAGGAAGACGTAGCGCTCGCGGTTGCGGGCGTACTCGAGCTCGAGGTTGCCCTCGAAGGCGCCGGCTGTCCCGAACTGGTCGACCTGCACCGAGTGGTCGATGACCAGGTCGACGTCCGCCCGGGGGTTCACCGCGGCCGGGTCGCCTCCGAGCGTGGCGACCGCCTCGCGCATCACCGCCAGGTCGACGATGCAGGGCACCCCGGTGAAGTCCTGCATGAGGACTCGCGCGGGGACGAAGGCAATCTCCGCCGCGCCGGGCCGGCCGTTCCAGCTCAAGAAGGGCGCCAGCGCTGGGGCGTTGTCGAGCCTGAGGAGGTTCTCGGCCAAGACTTTCAACGACCGGGGCAGCCGGGCGACCGCAGAGTATCGCTCGGCGAGCTTCGCCACCGAGTAGAGCTGGTACCGGCGCCCCCCGGCCTCGAAGCCGGTGCGAGTGCCGAAGCTGTCGGCGGGCTTTTGCGCCTGGTGGGCCATACCGTCGGTATGCAGGACCGGCGGGTCGGCCGCAACCCTCAGAGTATGCGGCCCACGGCGCAGGCGAGCCGTTCGAGCAGTCTTCGCCACCTCGGCCGTCGGTTCCACGACACGGGGTCGATGGCCCGGCACCGCGCGCAGTCGGCGCGAAGCGCCTGCTCGAGCTGTCGGCCCGCTTCGGGGTCGGCGAAGACGACGTTCAGCTCGTGGTTCAGCCGGCGGCTGGCTCCTTCGAGGTTGAAGGAACCCACCGTTCCCCAGGTGCCGTCGACCACCGCGGTCTTCGCGTGCAGCACGCCGTGCGGCCATTCGTAGATGCGCACGCCGGACCGGAAGAGGCGCCCGTACAGCGCCCGGCTCGCGTACTGAATCCACGGGTGGTCGGACGTTCCCGACAGCACCAGCACCACCTCGACTCCCCGGGTCGCCGCTTCCTCGAGAGCGCGCACCACCGCCCGGTCCGGCACGAAGTAGGCGGCGGCGATGAGCACCGACCGGGTCGCCGCGCGAATGGCGCGTAGATAGGCGGCGTGAATGGCGCGGCGCGACGACAAGACGCACAGGCCGACACCGCCGGGCCAGCCGCCGCTCGCCGACCCGCGGCGCCGAACCCAGAGCTTCAGCCGCGTCTTCCACTCGAGCCGCCAGGTGGCGCAGAAGCGCCGCTCGAGGCGCGCCGCCGCGGGCCCTTCGATGCGCAGGACGTCGTCGCGCCAGCCGGCTCCGAGGCCCCGGGGGGCCCACTGCGCGCCGATGTTCACCCCGCCGACGAAGGCCACCTCTCCGTCGACGGCCAGGAGCTTCCGGTGGTCTCGGCACAGCAGCCGCCGCACGCCGCCGAGCAGCGCCAGGGGGTTGAACGCCCGCGCGTCGACGCCGGCCGCGCGCAATTCCCGGAAGAACGAGCGCCGCGTCAGCCACGAGCCCAGCCAGTCGTAGAGGACCTCCACCTTGACGCCCCGAGCGGCCGCGGCGACGAGCTCGCGCGCGAATGCCTGCCCCACCGCGTCGTCCGCGAAGATGTAGGTCTCGAGTCGAACCCGGTACCGGGCCGACCGGATGGCCCGCAGCATCGACGGGAATGCCTCGAGGCCGTCGTGGAGCAACTCCCACCGGTTGCCCGTGACCAGCGGGTGGGCGGGGTGCAGATAGCGGCGCGCTTCCGACTCGGCCAAAACCTGGCGCTCGGCCCTCCACGCCGGTCGCCCGCCAGGTGGCCAGCCGCCATACCCGACCGACTCGACTGCGCGTTCCACAGTGCGCCAACTGTCGGCACCGTCGGACCACGCGGCAAGCGGTCCGTCCGGTTTCGGTCACAATCCGAATTCCAGGCGCTTCTGGTCGGCACGCCAGGGACAGGGCTGGTCGTTCGCCGGGAAGTAGGCCCTCACGTGCTCGAGCGTCATGCGCGACGACTCGAACTGGTTCTGGTTGAAGGCGCCCTCGGCCTCGAGCAGCAGCTTCGCGCAGGTGCGGTCGAGCTCGGTCTGCGCTTCCTTCACCTTCTCGCGGGCGAGGAAGTACAGCTCGGGTTTGGGTTCAGGGTGCGACTCGAGCATCAGCCAGACCATGCGGAAGTCCTTCCAGGCGGCGTAGCGGTTGACGGCTCCCACGTCGCGCCGCTCGAAGTTCTGCTGCGCCCGCTGGAACGTGCTGGCCGCCGTGGCCAGAAGCTCTTCGGGGGGAAGGACCGGCAGAAGGTTCGTCTCTATCCAGACGTTCCAGATGCGCCAGGGGTCGGACCCAGGCGGGTTGCGCGTGTTGTCGAACACGACCCGATTCTTCTGGCCCTTCTTCAAGAGCGCCGGCCGGATGATGAGCTCGTTCGAGCGCTCGTTGACGGCGAGCGTGTCGGGCGGAACCGACCCCACGTCGGCCCCGTTCACGCTCACCATCACCTCGCCCTGCGAGACGTCCCGGGCCTGGAAGTGCAGGACGACGACGGCGTTGACGGGGGCGTTGAACTCGAAGTCGAACATCTTCTGGTCCGGCCGCTCGAACATGACGCCGTCGCCGAGGCCGAAGGACGCCTCGATGGGCTGGCGGGTCAGGGTAGTCGGCTCGGCCGGGAGGTTCGACTTCGAGTCGCCGCGCCCCAGGGCGAGGTAGGCGACCAGCCCCAGGACCAGCGCACCGACGACTCCGGCGCCGATGAAGACGAGCTTCCGGGTGTTCGTGTCCGCCTCGGCCCAGAAGATGAGCAGCGCGGCCTTGAGCCCCGCCGACTCGCGCCGGATTCGGGCGCGGCCAGCGGCGGACAGGGGCGCATTCCCTCCCCCCTGGGGCTTGTCGAGGGCCGCCGCAGGACGCGACCCCGTCAGGCGCGGTCTAGAAGGGTTCGAGCCTGTCAGGCGCGCGCGGCTGAGGGCCTGCATCGTTCGGGTCTCGCTGCGGCTTATTTCGCTGAGCTCCTCGGCCGCCACGTTCTCCGGGACGAGCGCCACGCCGCGATTGCGCTGACGCTTGACGTCGTCCTTGGAGATGATGCGGGTCGCTGCCCCGGCGACGGCGGGCTCGACGGGGGGGTCGGGTTCGTCGATGGCCGCCGACGAGAAGTTGAACACGACTGGCCCCAGCGACACCGCGTCGCCGTCGGCGAGCAGGTGCTTCTTGATGACGTTGCCGTTGACCTTGGTGCCGTTCGAGCTGCCCATGTCTTCTACGAAGTAGGCGTCGCCCTCGGCGAAGATGCGCGCGTGCTTCCGGGACACCCCAGGGTCGTAGAGGATGACGTCGCACTCGGAGATTCGGCCGATGACGACCGAGGACTGTTCGAAGACGAACTCGCGGCCCGCTTCTTTGCCTTCGGCGATGACAAGCAGAAACGGCATTGAGCCCTAGGATTCTAGCGAGGCTCGCGCCGCACGGGCAACGACCTCGCGCGCCCAGTCGGGACCGGCGACTTCGGCGTCCCCTCCGAACGAGAGCACCCAGCTCGCCAGCCAGCGGTTCGACTCACCAGTCACCTCGACTTCGACCCGGCCGTCGTCCAAGTCTTTCACCTGGTCGCCGAACCGCTCCTTCACGTAGGGCGCGGCGGACGCGCTGAATCGAACCCGGACGCCTCCGCGCCCTTCGGCCGGGTTGGGCAGCTTCGACCCCCCGTGCACCTGGGCCTCGAAGAACCGCTCGGTGACCGTCACGGACGTCACCCGGTCCAGTCGGAAGAGCCGCGCCTCCTGGCGGGCGAGGCAGAACGCCGAGAGGTACCAGTACCCGCGGTGACTGAAGAGCTCGTGGGGGCGCACGGTGCGTCGCTCGGTCTGGCCTCTGCCGGCGGTGAAGTAGTCGAACTCGACCTCGCGTCGCTCGACGATGGCGCGTGTCAAGGGTTCGAGCCCGCCGGGAGCGCCGAGCGTCAGGTCGATCTTCTGCCCCATCTCGCGGTACCGCGCCCGTGCTTCCTCGGGAACGACCCTTTCCAACTTCTCGAGAGCGGAGTCCAACGCCCCACCCGCCGCCGGGCGCAGCAGCGCCGCCGCGGCAGCCAAAGCCGCAGCCTCGGCCGCGGTGAGCCTCGGCGGAGCCGACAGTCGCTGGTCCAGGTCGACGAAGACCCGGCCGTTCTCGACGTAAATATCGATGAAGTCATCGGGCTGAAAGGGCGGGCGCCCGACGAGGGTCAATAGGTCCAACTCGCGCAGGAGCTCTTCCGTCGACAGGCCCAGCTCTCGGGCGAGATCGGCGAGCGAAATCCCCGGGTGCTTGGCGACGTACGGCACAAGAAACAGCAGCCGGCGCAGGCGTTCATGAACGAGCGGCTTCCCGCCTTCGACTTTCCTGGGCATCAGGTCGTCCCCGCGGCCAGCTTCGGGGGCGCTTCGTGGGCGGCCAGAACCTTGCCTGCGAGGTCCTTCCACCGCGTCACGGCCGACGGCGGGTCGAGCACTCGGCACTCGGCTCCGAGAGAAAGCACGTACTTGAGCAGACCGTCCAAGTCGGTCGCGGGCACCGTCACGGTAAGTCGCGGCCCGGTCCGGTCGAGTGGCACTTGGGGGAAGAGTGCTTCCGCGAGGGGCCCCAGCTCGCCAATCAGCTCGAGTCGGACGGGAATGGGCTCGTGAAACGAATGCTGCCAGGGGTAGCTCGCCACGTACGCGTCCAGTCGAAGTCCCGACGGAACTTCGAAGTCCGCGCTCCGGGGCTTATGTTGGTTCG
>JAHFDQ010000407.1 GCA_023248915.1 Archangiaceae bacterium
GCCGAAGCCCAACGAGATCAAGCTCGACCCGAAGGCGGTCTACGCCCACACCACCTCGAACAACACCATCTTCGGGACGCAGTGGCAGACCTACCTCGACACCGGGGCCGTGCCCCACGTCTGCGACATGAGCTCGGACTTCCTCTGGCGGAAGTTCGACGTCTCGAAGTTCGGGCTGGTCTACGCGGGCGCCCAGAAGAACGTCGGCCCCTCGGGGCTGGTGGTGGTGATCGCGAGGAAGGACTTCATCGCCCGCGGCCGGAAGGACATTCCGAAAATCCTCCGGTACTCGACGCACGCCGAGAACAACTCGATGTACAACACCCCGCCGACCTTCTCGATCTACCTGATGCGGAACGTGCTGGCCTGGGTGAAAGAGCTCGGCGGCCTGGCCGCGATGGAAGCGCGGAACCGCGAGAAGGCCGGAGTCGTCTACGGAGCGCTCGACAAGCTGTCGGGCTTCTACAAGGCCCCGGTCGAGAAGGAGAGCCGGTCGGTGATGAACATCGTCTTCCGCCTGCCCACCGAGGCGCTGGAAGAGAAGTTCGCCGCCGACGCCAAGAAGCAGGGCATGTGGGGCCTGAAGGGGCACCGCAGCGCGGGCGGCATTCGGGTCTCGGCCTACAACGCCGTCTCGGTCGACGACGTCAAGGCGCTGGTCAGCTTCATGGAGTCGTTCGCCAAGGCGAACGGCTAGTCCTCAACCCTACTCAACGAGCACTGGATGAGAGCCGCTTCTGTCGCCGCGCTGACCGCCGCCTTCCTCGCGCTGCCTGTCGCCCACGCCGGAGAGCTGAAGGGCGTGAAGATGGACGACGCCATCACGGTCAACGCCAAGGCGCTCAAGCTGAACGGGTTGGGGCTGCGCACCAAGGTCGTCTTCAAGGTCTACGTGGGCGGCCTGTACCTAGAGGCGCCGACGAAAGACGCGGCCCAGGTCATCGCCACCGACCAGACCAAGCGCGTCGTCATGGCGGTGCTGCGCGACCTCGACAAGAAGACGGTGGTCGAGGCCATCTACAAGGGCTTCGAGAAGAACGCGGCCGATCAAATGGCGGCCCTGAAGGACCGGCTCGAGAAGTTCACCGCCCAAATCCCCGACCTGAAAGAGGGCGAACGCCTGACCATCACCTACACCCCGGCCAAGGGCACGGTGCTCACCGACTCGGCCGGCAGGGAGATCGCGATCGAGGGCAAGGACTTCTCCGAGGCCATGTTCTCGGTCTGGTTCGGGAAGTTTCCGGTCGACGAAGACCTGAAGAAGGGCATGCTCGGCGCCGAGTAGCGCCGCGCCGAAGCTCGGGTCCTGTGCCGCCAGGGGCCGGGCCTACGACTTGGTTTTGAGCTTGCTTTCGTTCGCCTTGATGAATGCGCGGATGTCGTTCGCCAGCTCGAGCAGCTTCTCCCACTGCTCCTTGTAGAGCGTCACCGGAAAGCGCCCCAGACCGTAGACCGAGAGGCCGCCCTTCTCGCTCACCTTCATCGAGATCGCGCGCGCGCTGCTCTTCTTGAGCGCCTCGTTCTCGGTCCTCAACCGCTCCAGCTCTGCCTTCAGGTCCTGGTCTTCCATCGTCGAGGGCCTCCCCGGCGAGCGAGACTCCTCAAGCGCCCGCCCGAGGTCAAGCATTCTGGTGGCGTCTCCTGGCACGGCGCTGGCACGATGCAGCGCTCGACCTGCCCGAGGGTGCACTGCGCATGACTTGGCTGCCGCGATTCCCCCAGATTTCCGTGGCTCTACTGGCGGCGCTGGGCCCGGGCTGCGTGACGGTGGTGCCGATGCAGACCGCCTCGGTGGTGGCCCCTGGGGCGTACCGGCTGAGCGGTTCGGCCACGCTGAGCACTTGGTGCAGCGTGTCGCTCGACCCGGCCCACAACTGCAACGCGGGCTTCGCGGGCGGCGTGCCGCTGCCAGAAGCGCGGGTGGGAGCCCGCCACGGCCTTCAGGGCGGGTTCGACCTGGGTTCGTCGCTGCAAGCCGAAGTGTCGGTCGGCCGCGGTTACCAGTTGGGGCTGTACGCCGACGCGAAGAAAGAGGTCTGGGAACGGGAAACGCCGGCGGGGCACCGGCAGTTGCTCTCGGTCGCTCCGGGCCTGGGCTACACCGCGTACGAGATCACCTCGGGCTCGAGCGGCTCGGGCGTTGGCGTCCTCGACGCGGCGCTGCCGGTGTACTTCGGCCACCAGTCCGGGAACCTCGAGTGGGTGGCGGGGGCCAAGTACATCGAGCGGTTCATCTTCACGGACGTGGACGGCGATGGCCGGCGCGAGCTCTTGCCGCTCGGCGAGCTGGCCGTCTCGGTCGGGCTCTTCGCCGGAGGCGCGACGAAGTTTGGCGTCGAGCTGGCCTACCAGTCGGGCGTCGACCGGCCCTGGGGTGGGCTCTTCAACATCTCGGCGGGAGTCCTCTGGGACGTCGGGCTCGCTGACGCGCCGGCCCCGGCCGAGGAGTAGGGCGCAGCCGCACGAGGCCATGAGGCCGGCCTCGATTGCGACGCCCGTCGGGCCGTGTTACGCGCCGCAACCGTGCGCCGTGCCGCTCTCATCGGCTGGGCTATGCTCCCCGCCGTGGGTTGGGCGCAGGCTTCCGGCACCGACGCGCTGCCGGTCTCGAATGGCTTCGCGGCGGCTGCCTGGTCTCCCTCCCGGGCGAGGTTGACCGCCTTCTACCCCCACCTCTACCAGCAGTGGAGCGCGGTCTCGCCGCCGACGCCGCAGTTGGCCTTTGACGCCTACCTCGGCGTGAGGCTCGGAGGCGCCGCGGTCTGGCTGCCCGAGGCGGCCAGCGGTCCCGGGCTGGCGGGGTACGGGCAGGGCGGCATGGTGCGCGCACGGCAGACCTTCGGGGGCGCGACCGTCGACACCTGGCTGTTCGCGCCGCAAGACCTCGCGGCCCCGGTGGTGCTGATCGCCGGCCACGTCCTGAATACCGGGACGGCCACCCTCTCCGACAACGCGCTCTTCTCGCTGCACAACTTCCACCTGGGCCTGTTCGGTGGCGCCACCGGAGAAACCACTCGCTACGACACGGCGCGGTCGGCCTTCATCGAGACAGGCCCGACCGGCGCCCTCGCCTACGTGGCGCTCTCGGCCCCGACGCGCTTCGCCCGGTCGCCCGAGAACCCCTACCCGCAGCTCAAGGCGCTAGGCCAGCTCGCGAGCGGCGGAGCCGGCCCCGAGACTCAAGACGACTCGGTGTCGGGCTTCGAGTGGGCGCTGCCCACGCTCGCGCCGGGCGCAGAGGCGTGGGGAGGCGTGGCCATCCTGTCGCTCCCGGCAGGCGACGACGCGACCGCCGGCGCGGCCATCGACGCCCTTCGCGCCTGGGTCGCCGGCCGTGGCGCGGCCGAGCTGGTGGCGGACGGCGGCACCGAGTGGGCCGCGTGGCTGGCGAAGGCGACACGTCCGGCCGGCCTGACCGCCGATGAGCAGGCCGTGCTGGACGTTCAGCTCGCCGTCCTGCGCATGGCGCAGGTGAAGGAACCGAACGGAGCGGGGGGCGTGCCGCACGGGCAGATTGTCGCCTCGATGCCGCCCGGCCAGTGGAACATCGCTTGGACGCGCGACATGGCGTACGCGGTGATGGCGCTCTCGGCCTACGGCTACTTCGACGAGGCGCGCGCCGCGCTCGACTTCACCGCGGCCTCGGCACCGCGCCAGGGCCTCTATCAGAGCGAGGTGGGGTCCTCGTACGGGGTCTCGGTCTGCCGCTACTTCGGCAACGGCGACGAGTGGAGCGATGTTGACGCCGACGGCCCCAACGTCGAACTCGACGGCTTCGGGCTGTACCTGATTGCCGCGAAGCGCGCTGGCGTCACCGTCGAACCTTCCATGCTCGACAAGACGGCGACGGTGCTCGAGAACGCGCTCGGCTCGGGCGGGCTGGTCAAGGCCGACTCGTCCATCTGGGAACGGCACCTGAACGGAAACGAACGCCACTTTGCCTACACCAGCCTCACCGCGGCCGCAGGGCTCGAAGCGGCAGGAAGGCACGACGCCGCCCGACTCGTGGCCGCCGCGGTGGCGCGCCTGGTGGACTCCGACGGCGCCCTGTGCGCCTCGGCGGAAGCCTGTCCCACTGGCTCGCAGCGCCACGACGGCAGCGTCATCGAGGCGTGGAACTTCGGAGTCCTGGCCGACACCGTGGCGCCGGGCACGAAGGTCGCGCTGGCACAGTCTCTGAAGCTGGCGTCCGGCGGCTACAAGCGCATCGACGGCTCGACCGACTGGTACGACTCGCAGGAGTGGCTCTTCATCGACCTGCGCCTGGCATTGGCCGGAGACCGCGCCCTGGGAGACCGGGCCACGGCGATTGCGCTGGCCCACCTCGGCATCATCCCCGAGTTGGTGTCGGCGGCGGACGGCGTCGAGGTGACCGGCGCCATGCCGATGGTGGGCTTCGGCGCCGGTGCCTACGCGCTGTGGCTGGCCGACCGGGGCAAGGTGGGGACGTGGCTGTACCCGCCTGCCGGCGCGGACGGAGGGCCCGGCGCGGATGCGGGCTTGGATGGCGGCTCCGGTGGGGGCGCGGACGGCGGCGCCGACGGGGGCGGAGGAGAACCCGTCGCGGACGCGGGCCTGTCCCCCGACGCCGGGACTGCCGGCCCCGTTCTCGGCCCGGGCGCGACGCCTCTCCCGTGCGGCTGCGGCGGCGGGCCGGCGGCGTCGTTGGCCGTCCTCGCGCTTGCCGGCTTTTCCGCGCTCCCGAGACGACGGCCCTCGCGGTAGGCTCTGGCGCATGTTCGAGTCCGCGAGCCTGGACCACGTCGTCGACAAGGCCACCTGGAAGCGCGAAGAGCCAAAGCTTCGGGAAGCCCTGCTCAACACCCAGTTCGACCTGTCGAAGCACGGCAAGTTCCCCGTGCTGGTGGTGATCGGCGGCGTGGAAGGGGCCGGCAAGGGCGAGACCGTCAACTTGCTCAACGAGTGGATGGACCCGCGCTACGTCCGCACCACCGCCTTCGGGCCGCCCACCGAGGACGAGCTCGAACGCCCGCCAATGTGGCGCTTCTGGCAGGCGCTGCCGCCGAAGGGGCGCATCGGCATCTTCTTCGGAGCCTGGTACAGCCAGGCCATCGTCGACCGGGCGTTCGGCCGAATCGGCGAGCGGCGTTTCGAGGAAGAGATCGACCGCACGCTCCGGTTCGAGAAGATGCTCTCAGACGAGGGCGTCCTGCTGGTGAAGCTCTGGTTCCACCTTTCGAAGCGGCAGCAGAAGACGCGGCTGAAAGAGCTCGAGGCGAGCAAGAAGACGCGCTGGCGGGTGGGCGAGAACGAGTGGCACCTGTTCAAGCATTATGACGACCTGTCGTCGGTGTCCGACCGGTTCACCCGCGCCACGAGCACCGGCGCGGCTCCCTGGCTGGTGGTGCCCGGAGCCGACCCCCTGTACCGGTCGTTGTTGGCGGGCCGGACGCTGCACACCGCCATCCGCGGCAGGCTGGACGAGGCGCCGGCCGGGAAGGCCGCGGCGGAAGCGCCCGTGTCGCTGCCCGACCCGGTCGACAAGCTGAACGTGCTCAAGGCGCTGAAGCTCGACCAGCCGCTCGAGAAGGGCGACTACGAGGCCGAGCTCGAGAAGTGGCAGGGGCGGCTGAACCTCTTGCTGCGCCACAAGCGCTTCAAGCGCCGGTCGGTCGTCGCCGTCTTCGAGGGCAACGACGCGGCCGGCAAGGGCGGGGCGATCCGGCGGTTGATCGCGGCGCTCGACGCGCGGCTCTACCAGGGCGTGCCCATCGCCGCGCCCACCGAAGAGGAACGGGCCCAGCCCTACCTCTGGCGCTTCTGGCGCCACCTGCCCCGGCGCGGCCGGGTGGTCCTCTTCGACCGGTCCTGGTACGGCCGGGTG
>JAHFDQ010000408.1 GCA_023248915.1 Archangiaceae bacterium
GCCTGGGGGGCCGCTTCGGGGGCGTTGGCCGGAGCCTGGCCGACCGGCACGGGCCTTGCGCGCCTCGCCGACTGGGTGGCGCTGCCGGCCGCGGCCTGGGCCTTTGCCGCCCTCGACCGCCCGCGTCGGCGGGTGTGGGGCGTGGTGTGCGGGGCGGTATTCCTCGCGTCCTGCGCGGTGGCCGGGCTGCAGCACTTCGGGGTGTGGCCGGGGGCGCAGGCCTTCGCTCCGTACGGCTTCCTGCGAATTCCGTTCGACCGCGTCTACGAACCGGTGCCGGGCGACCCCGGGCGCTTCATGGCGGGGGGGCTGCTCTGGCACCGCCTGAAGTTCGCGCACGTCGGGGGGCTGGCGGTGCTGCTCGCCCTCGGCTGGGGCCTGAAGGACGCAGGCCGGGCGAGGGTGGCCTGCCTGGGCGCTGCCGGGCTGGGCTTCGGCGCGGTGGTGCTCTTCCCGTACGCGAGGGCGGCGGCCGGGGCACTGGCCGCCTCGTGCGTGGGGCTGGTGGCGTTGGCCTGGCCCCGGCGGAAGGTGGGGCTCGCCATCGCCGGAGCTGCGCTCGTCGCCACGGGAATGGCGGTGACGGTGGATCGCCCCCTGCGCGACCGGTTTGCCTCGTCGTTCACCCGGGCCGGCAGCGGCGAACGGGACGAGCTGCTCGAGACCGGGTGGCGGGCCGTGCAAGAGCACCCGCTGGTGGGAGTGGGGCTGGGGCGCTTCAAGCCGGCCCTCTACTCGGAAAACTCAACGCCGCAGGCGGTGCGAGACAACGCCGGCAAGGCGCACAACCAGTTCCTGTCGATCGCCGCCGAGCTGGGGGTGCCGGGGCTCGCGCTCTTCCTCGCCATGCTGGTGGCGCTCGCCGTCCGAATGCGGAAGGGCGGCCCCTTTGGCGCGGCCGGCCTGGCGGTGCTGGTCTACTTCGCCCTCTTGTCGATGACCCACGACCCGCTCTTCCAGGCGCCATTCTCGATGGCGCTGCCCCTGTGCCTGGGCGCGGCGCTGGGCCGGGCGGGGGTGCCCGAGGCAGGCTGAGCTCAGCCCAGCGCCCGGCGGTAGACCGCGAGCGTGCGCCGCGCGGTGTCGTCCCAGGTGTACAGGCTGGCCCGCGTCAGCCCCCGCTCGGCCAGGGTGCGGCGCAGGGCTTCGTCGCGGAGCAACCGAAGCGCCGCGTCCCGCCAGCCCTCGGCGTCGTCCGGGGGCACCAAGAGGCCTGCCTCGCGGACCACCTCGGGCAGCGCTCCCGCCTGGGCGGCGACCACCGGGCAGCCGCAGGCCATCGCCTCGAGCGCGGGCAGGCCGAAGCCTTCGTACCGGGACGGCAAGAGGAGCGCCGTCGCGCCCGAGTAAAAACACGCCAGCTCTTCCTCGGGCAGCTCGCCCAGGTCCACCGTTTCCGGCGAGAAGCCGAGCCGCCGCACGGCGCCAGGCCCGGCCAACAGGGCGATGGGAGCCGGCAGCGAGCCCGAGACCTTCGCCAACACGGCCAGGTTCTTGTGCGCCTTCTCGGTTCCCACGGCGGCCAGGTAGCGCTGCGGCAGCCCCCGCCGCCGGTTGAAGTCGGCCACCGCGCTCTCGGAAACGCGCGCGAAGCCCTCGCCCACGCCCTGGGCGATGACCTGCAGCCGGTAGGGGTTCAGCCCCAGGTGGCGCGCCAGTTCGTCGCGCGAGAACTCGGTGAGTGTGATGAGCGCGCGGGCGGTGCGCGCCCTCGGGCCGACGACGAGCCGGTAATACGCCACCCGCCCGGGCCCGTAATTGTCGCGCAGGGCCAGGTGGTTGGCGTCGTGAAGGGTGGCGACCAGGCGGCCGGGCCAGAGGCCGGGCAGCGAGAACGACGTCGCGTGGAAGAGGTCGGCGCCCGAGCGGGCCAGCGCGAACGCGAGCGCAGGTTGCTCGAGTGGCGAAAGGAACTCCGCCGGACAGCGTTCGAGCGGCAGCACCGGCCGCAGCGGCCCGAGGCCGAGCGGCAGCCCGGACGGCCCGGTCAACCCGACGAAGCGGAGGTCGGGCGCGAGCACCGGCAGCCGCCTCGCCAGCTCGAGGGCGTAGCGCGCGATGCCGTGCATGCGGCCGCGCACCATCCGCAGGTCGATGAGCACCTTCCGCACGAAACGTCAGTTACCACGGAATTGCCGCCCCGGTGGTAGAAGCCCGGTCGTGAAGGTCGCCCTCGTCCACGACTGGCTGATCACCTACCGCGGCGGCGAGAAGGTGCTCGAGGCGCTCTGCGAGCTGTTTCCCGAGGCCGAGATCTTCACGCTCTTTCACGAGAAGGGGGCGATGCCCGACGTGCTCGAGCAAAGGCGCATCACCACCGCCTTCGTCGACGCCATTCCCTTTGCACGAAGCCACCACCGCCACTGGCTGCCCCTGTTCCCGGCGGCCATCGAGGCTCTGTCGCTCGACGGCTTCGACCTGGTCGTCTCGTCCAGCCACTGCGTCGCCAAGGGAGTGAAGAAGCCTTCCGGCGCCCGCCACCTTTCCTACGTGCACGCGCCGATGCGGTACGTCTGGGGGCGGTTCGACGACTACTTCGGCCCGGGGAGGGCGTCGCCGGCCGTGCGCCTGGCGGCCACTACCTTGAGGCCCTTCTTGCGCGCCTGGGACCGGAAGAGCGCGCGCGGCGTCGACCGCTTCGTCGCCAACAGCCACCACATCGCCCAGCAGATCGCCTCGCTCTACGGCAGGCAGGCCAGGGTTGTGCACCCGCCGGTCGAGCTCGACCGCTTCACCGCGCTGCCGCTCGAGACGAGCGGGCGGGGCGGTTACTTCCTCTGGATGGGGGCGCTGGCGCCGTACAAGCGGGTCGACCTGGCCATCGAGGCGTTCGCCCGGTTGGGGCTGCCGCTGCGGGTCGCCGGCTCGGGCCAGGAAGGCCGACGGCTGGCCTCGGCGCTTCCGAAGAACGTCGAGCTGCTTGGCCAGGTGAGCGACGCCGACCTCCCAGCCCTCTTGCACGGCGCCCGCGCCCTCGTCTTCACCGGCGAGGAAGACTTCGGGCTGACCCCGCTCGAGGCTCAGGCCACGGGTCGGCCTGTCATAGCCTTCGGCCGAGGCGGCGCGCTCGAGACCGTCACCAAGCGCACCGGGCTGTTCTTCGACGAGCAGACGCCGGTCGCGCTCACGGCCGCAGTGCAGGGCTTCGAGGAATTCGAGCGGACCTTCGTCCCGGCCGAGGCCCGAAAGAACGCCCAGCGCTTCTCGCGGCCCGCCTTCCTCGAGGGCATGCGGGCAGAGATTGCGGCGGTGATGGCCGGGCCGGACGGGGGCGCTACGGCGCCTTGAGGCCGAGCCGCACGAGCGCCCTCTGACGGACGACGCCGGGTCGGGTGCGGGCGTCGAGGAACGAAAGGGTTGGCCGGCTGACCGGGAAGCTCGGGCGCACCTCGAGCACCTCGGCGGTGAGACCCAGCTCGGCCAGCTTCGGCAGCGTCTCGGTCTCGGTCACCGCCAGCGTGACTCTGCCGCTCCGGACCGCGTCGGCGAGCCCTTCGAGGCCGACCTCGGTCGCCGGCCGGTCGGCGTAGTAGGCCGTCGCGTTGTCCGCGGAGAGGGCGACGAAGGGCAGTGCGGCGCCCTTCGGTTCTTCGCGCTTCGCCCGCGCGCCGAAGGCTTCGGCCGGCTGGTACTCGCCGAAGGTGGCGTGCAGGTAGCCGCCGTAGAAGAGCGCGAGCCCGGCGGTCGAGGCCACCAGGAAGCCCGCCAGCCGTGGAACGGCTTCCCAGCGCCGCGCGACCAGCATCAGGCCGGCCGGGACGAGCCCCGCGACCGCCAGCCAGACGCAACCGGCCGCGACTGACGACGGCGGAAAGCCCCGGACGAGCGCGAGCGCGGCCAGCGCCGCCGCGGCCACCGCGATCGCGACGGCGAAGCCAGCGAGCCATGACGGAGCGGCCGAACGCTCGGCGCGGCACACGCGCGCCACCGCCCGGGCCGACAGGAGCGCCGCTGGCGGCGCCAGCCAGTAAAGGTACTGCGGCAGCCTGAACTCCGCGAGAGAGATGACCGCGAAGGGAATGAGCAGCCACCACCACACCACCCGCGCCTCGTCGGGCGGAAGGCGCCGGGACTGGAGAAGCCCGCGCGCCGCGGTCGCCAGCTCGAAGAGCAGCACCGGCGTGAAGGGCAGGAACGCCCACAGCCCGGTGTGCAGGAAGAACAGCGGGGTGGTGGCGTTGTGGTAGTCGCTCTGGTGCAGCACCCGCGAGAAGCTCATCTCCCAGAGCAGGTACTTCGCCCCCGCCCAACCGTGCTCGCGGATGAGGGCCGTGTACCAGGTGGCCATCAGAGCGCAGAGCAGCGCCAGCCCGCTCAGCGGCTTGAACGCCAGAATCCTCTGCCAGACGGCCCCTGGTTCCGCCGCGCCCCAGCGCCGACGCAGTGCCTCGGGAGCTACGGCCGCCGCGAGCGCCGCCAAGCCGATGGGGCCCTTGGTCAGAATTCCGGCCGCGGCGAAGGCCCAAGCCAACCAGACGAGTCGCGGGCGCCGGCGGGCTTCGAGCAGAGCCCACACCGTCAGCGCCATGAAGCAGGTGACGCCCGCGTCCACCTTCGGGTCGAGCACCATGAGCTGGACCGAGAACGAGGCTCCGGTGAAGGCCACCGCGACGAGGCCGGTCGTCCGGTCCCACAACAGCTCGCCAATGCGCCAGACCGCGGCCAAGAGCCCGAGCGCGAACACGAGCGCGGGCAGCCGGAACGCCGCCGACGTCACTCCCAGCAGCTTCATCGCCAGCGCGGCCGCCCACATCGTCATCGGCGGCTTGTTGAGGAAGACGCCGAAGTTGTCGTGCAGGCTGAACGGGTCGGCCGAGTGCAGCATGCGGCGGGCCACTTCGGCGTACTGCGCGGGATCGGTCTCGAAGAGCGTGTCGCGTAGGCCCAGGAACAAGGGTGCCACCGCCACCGCGATGAGCCCGAGCTCGGGCAGGTGCCGTTTCACGCGGCCGGTTGAACCACACCCTTCGGCGGTCCGCCACGAAACCGCGACAGCCGCGCCCGGGTTGCCCCCGTTTTCACGGGCGCGCCAGGTGTGCTACAGCCGGCGTCGTCGGCGGGAGTCTTGCACGGGCGGAAGCACCTTGTTCAGCAGGTTCCAGCGCTTCTACAACTCCATCAAAGTCACGGCCGACGTGCTCGTGCTGGCCGCGGCGTTCGGCCTGGCCTACTGGACTCGATTCAATTCAGGGCTGCCGCACGAGTCCGTTCCTCCAATCGAGGACACGCTGGTGTCGGTGTTCCTGGCTCTGGTGGTTTTCCCCCTGACCTTCCGCCAGGCCAACCTCTACACCACCAACCGTTCGCGCACGCACCTGGGCGAGGCGTTCGAGATTTTCCGCGCCACCGTGCTGGCCACCTTGATTCTCGGAACCGTCATCTACTTCACCCGCGAGCGGTACTCGCGAATGACGCTGGCCTTCTTCGTCGGCTACGCCCTGGTGGGGGTGACGGCGACGCGGCTCGTGTTCCGCCAGGTGCTGAACGAGCTCAGGCGGCGCGGCTTCAGCCTGAAGTCGATTCTGGTGGTGGGGGCGGGCGACCTCGGCCAGCGCGTGATCGACACGGTGGAAGGGCACCGCGAGCTGGGGTTCCGGGTGGTGGGGGTGCTGACGCGCCGGCCCGAGAAGATCGGCACAATGGTGAAGGGCGCGCCGGTGCTCGGAATGGTGACCGAGGTGGACGGGGTGCTCGACCGCACCCAGGTGGACCAGGTCATCATCGCGCTGCCCATCGAAGACCAGGCGCTGGTGAAGCAGTTGATGGAACAGCTCGCGCTGCGCACCGTGGACGTGAAGGTGGTGCCCGACCTGTACCAGTACATCACCCTGTGCGG